>NZ_JBSFFI010000019.1:0-123159 GCF_053596035.1 Streptomyces sp. NPDC001781
TCCTTCGACCAGTGGGGCGTCGAACTGGGCAAGGTCCTCGCCAAGCGCATCGAACCCGCCCTGACCGAGGGCGCGGACGTGCCCGGTCTCGACCCGTCGACGCGGGCACTGGTAGCCGGGTACCGGGAGATGAGGGGCTGAGCGACCGGTGGTGGGGCGCGGCCGGTTCGGCCGTGCCCGACCCCTGGGAGATTCCGGCGCCACCGGTCAGGCGGTAACCGGGAAAGACGTCCGCGCGCTCGCCCACGCTCTGGTGCGTTCCCGGACGATCGCCTCGGAGGACGGCATCTACGTGCTCGCCGGCCCCGGCCCGCAGACACACGAAAGGGCGACGGAGGACATCCGCCGCCCTTCCGTGTGCTCAGCTCACGGTGAAGCCGGCGGATACATCGACCGGGGCAGGTCCGCCGCGGCCGCCGAGTCCAGCAGCCACAGCGTCCGCGCCCGGCCCTGGGCACCGGCCGCCGGGGCCTGCACCTCGCCCGCGCCGGACAGCGCGATCGCCACCGCCTCGGCCTTGTCCTCGCCCGCCGCCAGCAGCCACACCTCACGCGCCGCGCGGATCGCGGGCAGCGTCAGGGAGGTCCGGGTCGGCGGCGGCTTGGGAGCGCCGTGCACACCCACCACCATGCGCTCGGTCTCCCGCACCGCGGGCAGCTCCGGGAAGAGCGACGCCACATGCGTGTCCGGACCGACGCCCAGCAGCAGCACGTCGAACTCCGGCACGTCGGCGTGGTCCTCGGGGCCGGCCGCCTTGGCCAGCTCCGCCGCGTACGCACCGGCCGCCGCGTCCACGTCCGCGCCGTAGGGCCCGTCGGAGGCGGGCATCGGGTGCACTCGCGCCGGGTCCAGCGGTACGGAGTCCAGCAGGACCTCGCGGGCCTGCGTGTAGTTGCGGTCCGGGTCGCCCTCGGGGAGGTAGCGCTCGTCGCCCCACCACAGGTCGAGGCGGCCCCAGTCGATGGCGTCCCGCGCGGGCGCCTTGGCCAGCGCGGCCAGCAGGCCGTTGCCGTTGCGGCCCCCGGTGAGGACCACCGACGCGTGACCGCGCGACGCCTGCGCGTCCACGATCTTGGTGATCAGCCGCGCTGCGGCGGCCTCGGCCATCAGTTCCTTGTCGCGGTGCACGACCAGTTGCGGAGTGCTCACTTCGACGCCGCCTTCCTCGCGAGGGAGTTCGGGGTCGGCCGCTCGGCCTCGCCCTCCTCGGTACCAGCCTCGGACTCGGCCACGGCCACCTCGGTGACCACCTCGTCCTCCGCGCCCTTCCCGGCGGGCTCCGCCGGAGTGCCGCCCAGCGCCGCCAGCGCGTCCGCGCCCGTCGACAGCCGCTCCACGCCGTAGCGCAGGGCCGCCGCGTAGGTGTCGTCCGGGTCGAGCCGGCGCAGCTCCTCCGCGATCAGCTCGGTGGTGTCCCGGCGCTGGAGCGCCACCGCGCGGCCCGGCTGGCCCTGGATGGACAGGTTCGCCAGCGAGCCGTCGGCCCGGTCCAGCACGACCGGCCCGCAGGTCGTCTCCATCCGGACCGCCGTCAGACCCGGCCCCGACGACAGTGACCGCTGCACGGGGACGCCCAGCCGGTCCGCCAGCCACATGGCCAGCAGCTCGCAGCTCGGATTGAACTCCTCGCCCTCCACCTCGACGGACCGCACCTCGCAGTCCACTTGGTCCAGGGCCGCCGCCAGCATCGAACGCCACGGCGTGATCCGCGTCCACGCCAGGTCGGTGTCGCCCGGCGTGTACGTCTCGGCCCGCGCCGCCAGCTCGCGCACCGGCTGCTCGGCCGCGTAGGTGTCGGTCACCCGGCGCTGTGCGAGCGCGCCCAGCGGGTCCTCGGCCGGGGCCGCCGGGGCGTTCACCGGCCACCAGACCACCACCGGCGCGTCCGGGAGCAGCAGCGGCAGCACCACCGAGTCGGCGTGGTCGGACACCTCGCCGTACAGCCGCAGCACCACCGTCTCGCCGGTGCCGGCCTCCGCGCCCACCCGCACCTCGGCGTCGAGGCGGGAACTGGTGCGGTCGCGCGGGGTGCGCGAGACCCGGCGGATGACGACCAGCGTGCGCGAGGGGTGTTCCCGCGAGGCGTCGCTCGCCGCGCGCAGCGAGTCGTAGGCGTTCTCCTCGTCGGTGACGATGACGAGGGTCAGCACCATGCCCACGGCGGGCGTGCCGATGGCGCGGCGGCCCTCGATCAGGGCCTTGTTGATCTCACCGGCGGTGGTGTCGGTCAGGTCTATCTTCATGGCCGCCGCCAGCTCCGTCCGTCTCGTGCGAGCATCTCGTCGGCCTCGGCCGGGCCCCAGGTGCCCGACTTGTACTGCGCGGGCCGCCCGTGCTCGTCCCAGTACTCCTCGACCGGGTCGAGGATCTTCCAGGACAGCTCGACCTCCTCCGTGCGCGGGAAGAGGTTGGCGTCGCCGAGCAGCACGTCGAGGATGAGCCGCTCGTACGCCTCGGGGCTGGACTCGGTGAAGGACTCGCCGTAGGCGAAGTCCATCGACACGTCCCGGATCTCCATCGAGGTTCCCGGCACCTTGGAGCCGAAGCGGACCGTGATGCCCTCGTCGGGCTGGACCCGGATGACGATGGCGTTCTGGCCCAGTTCCTCGGTCGCCGTGTGGTCGAACGGGGAGTGCGGCGCCCGCTGGAAGACCACCGCGATCTCGGTGACCCGACGGCCCAGCCGCTTGCCGGTGCGCAGGTAGAACGGCACGCCCGCCCAGCGGCGGTTGTCGATCTCCAGCTTCAGCGCCGCGTAGGTGTCGGTCTTCGACTCGGGGTCGATGCCCTCCTCCTGGAGGTAACCGATGACCTTCTCGCCGCCCTGCCAGCCGGCCGCGTACTGGCCGCGCACGGTGTGCTCGCCCAGGTCCTTCGGCAGCCGTACGGCACCGAGCACCTTGGTCTTCTCCCTGGCCAGCGCGTCCGCGCCGAAGGAGGACGGCTCCTCCATGGCGGTCAGCGCCAGCAGCTGGAGCAGGTGGTTCTGGATCACGTCACGGGCGGCGCCGATGCCGTCGTAGTACCCGGCACGGCCGCCGATGCCGATGTCCTCGGCCATCGTGATCTGCACGTGGTCGACGTAGGACCGGTTCCAGATCGGCTCGAACATCGTGTTGGCGAAGCGCAGCGCCAGGATGTTCTGGACGGTCTCCTTGCCGAGGTAGTGGTCGATCCGGAACACCTGCTCCGGCTCGAACACCTCGTGCACGACCTTGTTCAGCTCCTCGGCCGACTTCAGGTCGTGGCCGAACGGCTTCTCGATGACCGCGCGGCGCCAGGAGCCCTTGGACTGGTCGGCCAGCCCGCTCTTCTTGAGCTGCTGGATCACGACGGGGAAGGCACTCGGGGGCACCGACAGGTAGAAGGCGAAGTTGCCCCCGGTGCCCTGCTGCTTGTCCAGCTCGTCGATGGTGGAGCGCAGCCGCTCGAACGCCTCGTCGTCGTCGAAGGTGCCCTGGACGAAGCGCATCCCCTGGATGAGCTGCTGCCAGACCTCCTCGCGGAACGGCGTACGCGCGTGCTCCTTGACCGCGTCGTGCACGACCTGCGCGAAGTCCTCGTCCTCCCAGTCGCGGCGGGCGAAGCCCACCAGGGAGAAGCCCGGCGGCAGCAGACCGCGGTTGGCCAGGTCGTAGACGGCCGGCATCAGCTTCTTGCGCGACAGGTCACCCGTGACGCCGAAGATCACCAGGCCCGACGGCCCCGCGATGCGCGGGAGCCGCCGGTCCGCGGGATCACGAAGCGGGTTCGCTCCGGAACCGTTGAGGGGTGACAAATCAGCCCTCCGAGGGGGCGAGGCGCTTCAGCTCCGCCTCGGTCGACTTGAGCAGGTCGTTCCAGGACGCCTCGAACTTGTCCACGCCCTCGTCCTCCAGCACCCGGACGACCTCGTCGTAGGAGATGCCGAGCGCCTCGATCGCGTCGAGGTCGGCACGGGCCTGACCGTAGGTACCGGACACCGTGTCGCCGGTGATCTCACCGTGGTCGTCGGTGGCCTCCAGGGTGGCCTCCGGCATGGTGTTGACGGTGTTCGGCGCGACCAGGTCGGTGACGTACATCGTGTCCGAGTACGCCGGGTCCTTCACACCGGTCGACGCCCACAGGGGACGCTGCTTGTTGGCGCCCGCCTTCTCCAGCGCCTTCCAGCGGTCGGAGGAGAAGACCTCCTCGTACGCCTGGTAGGCGAGTCGGGCGTTGGCGACGGCGGCCTTGCCGAGCAGCGCCTTGGCCTCGTCGGTGCCGACCGCCTTCAGCCGCTTGTCGATCTCGGAGTCCACCCGGGACACGAAGAAGGACGCCACGGAGTGGATCCTGGACAGGTCCAGGCCGCGCTCCTTGGCCTTCTCCAGGCCGTTCAGGTACGCGTCCATGACCTTGCGGTACCGGTCGAGCGAGAAGATCAGCGTGACGTTGACGCTGATGCCGTTGCCGATCGTGTCCGCGATGGCCGGCAGACCCGCCTCGGTGGCCGGGATCTTGATCAGCGTGTTCGGGCGGTCCACCAGCCAGGCGAGCTGGCGGGCCTCGGCCAGCGTGGCGCGCGTGTTGTGCGCCAGGCGCGGGTCGACCTCGATGGAGACCCGGCCGTCCTTGCCGTCGGTGGCGTCGAAGACCGGCCGCAGGATGTCGGCGGCGTCGCGGACGTCCGCCGTCGTGATCATGCGGATGGCCTCTTCGACCGTGACGTCGCGCGCTGCGAGGTCGGCGAGCTGCTGGTCGTAGCCGTCGCCCTGCGAGATCGCCTTCTGGAAGATCGTGGGGTTGGTGGTGACGCCCACGACGTGCTGCTGGTCGATCAGCTCGGCGAGGTTGCCGGACGTGATCCGCTTGCGCGAGAGGTCGTCCAGCCAGATCGCCACGCCCTCCTCGGAGAGGCGCTTCAGTGCGTCTGTCATGGAAATTGCATCTCCTACGTGTCGTTTACGGGCGTCAGCGCTGCGCGGCGGCGAGGGATTCCCGCGCCTTGCCGGCCACGTTCTCCGGAGTGAAGCCGTACTCGCGGAACAGGACCTTGCCGTCCGCGGACGCGCCGAAGTGCTCCAGCGAAACGATGCGGCCGGCGTCTCCCACGTACTTGTGCCAGGTCAGACCGATGCCCGCCTCGACGGCGACGCGGGCCCTGACCGACGGCGGCAGCACGGAGTCCCGGTACCCCTGGTCCTGCTCCTCGAACCACTCGACCGACGGCATCGAGACCACGCGGGTCGGCACGCCCTCGGCCTGGAGCTGCTCGCGCGCATCCACGGCGACGTGCACCTCGGAACCGGTGGCGATCAGGATCACCTGCGGCTCGCCGCCCTCGGCCTCGAACAGGACGTAGCCGCCACGCGCGGCGTCCTCGTTGGGCTCGTACGTCGGCACGCCCTGGCGGGTCAGCACCAGACCGGTCGGGGCGCCCTTGCCGAACTCCTTGGTCCAGCGCTTGAGCACCTCGCGCCAGGCGGTCGCGGTCTCGTTGGCGTCCGCCGGGCGGACCACGTTCAGACCGGGGATCGCGCGCAGCGCGGCCAGGTGCTCCACCGGCTGGTGGGTCGGGCCGTCCTCGCCGAGACCGATCGAGTCGTGCGTCCACACGTACGTCACCGGCAGGTGCATCAGCGCCGACAGCCGGACGGCGTTGCGCATGTAGTCGGAGAACACGAGGAACGTACCGCCGTAGACGCGGGTGTTCCCGGCCAGGGTGATGCCGTTCATCTCGGCGGCCATGGAGAACTCACGGATGCCGAAGTGGATCGTGCGGCCGTACGGGTCCGCCTCCGGCAGCGGGTTGCCCGCCGGGAGGAAGGAGCTGTTCTTGTCGATGGTCGTGTTGTTCGACCCGGCGAGGTCGGCGGAGCCGCCCCACAGCTCGGGGATGACCGGGCCGAGCGCCTGGAGGATCTTGCCGGAGGCGGCACGGGTGGCCACGCTCTTGCCGGTCTCGAAGACCGGGATCTTCAGCTCCCAGCCGGTCGGCAGCGCGCCCTCGCTGATGCGGTCGAACTCGGCCGCGCGGTCCGCGTTGTTCTCGCGCCAGACCTGGAAGCCCTTCTCCCACTCCGCCTTGGCCTGCCGGCCGCGCTCCAGGGCACCGCGGGTGTGGTCCAGGACCTCGTCGGCGACGGCGAAGCTCTGCGCCTCGTCGAAGCCGAGCACGCGCTTGGTGGCCGCCACCTCGTCCTCGCCGAGAGCGGAGCCGTGCGCGGCCTCGGTGTCCTGGGCGTTCGGGGCGGGCCAGGCGATGATCGAGCGCATGGCGATGAAGGACGGCCGGTCGGTGACCGCCTTGGCCTTCTCGATCGCCGCGTAGATCGCCGCCGGGTCGAGGTCGCCGTCGGCCTTGGGCTCCACGCGCTGGACGTGCCAGCCGTACGCCTCGTACCGCTTCATCGTGTCCTCGGACACGGCGGTCTCGGTGTCGCCCTCGATCGAGATGTGGTTGTCGTCCCACAGCAGCACCAGGTTGCCGAGCTTCTGGTGGCCCGCGAGGGAGGACGCCTCGGAGGAGATGCCCTCCTGGAGGCAGCCGTCACCGGCGATGCAGTAGACGTAGTGGTCGAACGGGGACGTGCCCTCGGGCGCGTCGGGGTCGAACAGGCCCCGCTCGAACCGGGACGCCATTGCCATGCCCACCGCGTTGGCCACACCCTGGCCCAGCGGACCGGTGGTGGTCTCGACGCCCTCGGTGTGCCCGTACTCCGGGTGGCCCGGAGTCTTCGAGCCCCAGGTGCGGAAGGACTTCAGGTCGTCCAGCTCCAGGCCGAAGCCGGCCAGGTAGAGCTGCGTGTAGAGGGTCAGGGACGAGTGACCGGCGGACAGCACGAAGCGGTCGCGGCCCACCCACCGCGGGTCGGCGGGGTCGTGCCGCATCACCTTCTGGAAGAGGGTGTAGGCGGCCGGGGCCAGGCTCATCGCCGTGCCGGGATGGCCGTTGCCGACCTTCTGTACGGCGTCGGCGGCCAGGACCCGGGCGGTGTCCACGGCCCGCTGGTCCAGCTCGGTCCACTCAAGGTCTGTGGTGGTCGGCTTGGTGCTCACCCTGGCTCAGGGCTCCTCTCCACATGTCGTTCGCCGGTTCGCGGCGCGTGGCGCCCGCCGGCCGCCGGTGCACTGGTGTCCACCGGCCGTTGTCGAGCCTACCCCCGAGGGGACGTGCGTTTTTTCGAGTCATTCCAGACTGCCGGGACTCGTCGCGATCCGCCTCCCGACCGGCCCACGAGCCGCTTGGCACATGAATACGGAGCCGCTCGTCCGAGTGCTCAAGCGAGCCGGGGGAGACCTCGGACGGGCGACGGGCCGCGAGGCTCGGCAACACGAGCCGACCCCCGCGAAAAACCGGATATGGGCAACGTCTAAAGTGGCGTGGTACGCGCGAGCCTTTACCCCGCTTTCACACGGGAATGCTCGCTTGATGTCTCTGTCAGGGGTGTGCGTGACGGCCGTCGAATCCCGTCCTGGCGGCACTTCCCAGGCCCTCGAGGCTCTGGGGGAGGCCGGTCCCGGTACGAGCCGGAGCCCGGTTCACCGGTCGTTCGGAGCCCGTGTCAAGGGCTTCGTGGCGCTGACCAAGCCGCGGATCATCGAGCTGCTGCTCATCACCACGGTGCCGGTGATGTTCCTGGCCCAGCAGGGGGTGCCCGACCTGGGGCTCGTCCTGCTCACCTGCGTCGGCGGCTATCTGTCCGCGGGCGGCGCCAACGCGCTCAACATGTACATCGACCGCGACATCGACGCGCTGATGGACCGCACCTCGCAGCGGCCGCTGGTGACCGGGCTGGTCAGCCCGCGCGAGTGCCTCGCCTTCGGCGTCACCCTCGCGGTCGTCTCGACGCTTCTGTTCGGGCTGACCGTCAACTGGCTGTCCGCCTGGCTGTCACTCGGTGCGCTCCTCTTCTACGTCGTCGTCTACACGATGATCCTCAAGCGGCGTACCTCGCAGAACATCGTCTGGGGCGGCATCGCGGGGTGTCTGCCGGTGCTGATCGGGTGGTCCTCGGTCACCGACTCGATGTCCTGGGCGCCGGTCATCCTCTTCCTCGTGATGTTCTTCTGGACGCCGCCGCACTACTGGCCGCTGTCCATGAAGGTCAAGGAGGACTACGCCCGCGTGGGTGTGCCGATGCTGCCCGTCATCGCCTCCAACAAGGTGGTCGCCCGGCAGATCGTGATCTACAGCTGGGTGATGGTCGCCGTCTCCCTGCTGCTGACCCCGCTCGGCTACACCGGCTGGTTCTACACCGTGGTCGCCCTCGCGGCCGGCGGCTTCTGGCTCTGGGAGGCGCACGGCCTGCAGAACCGGGCCAAGGCCGAGGTGACGGGGGGCAAGCTCAAGGAGATGCGGCTGTTCCACTGGTCCATCACCTACGTCTCCATCCTCTTCGTCGCCGTCGCGGTGGACCCCTTCCTGCGCTGACCCGGGCGCGGCCCCCGAGGCCGACCCCTCCCGTCGCCCTTCTCTCTACTCGTCGGTAGCATCCTGGTCATGGCTGACACGGAGCAGGTTGACGCGAAGAGCGAGCGCGCGGTGAAGCGGCTCGCCCACCAGATCGGTACGTTCGCCAAGGCGCACGGTGGCGCCCAGGGGAACGTCGCTCACCTCGGCGAACGCGGGGCCCGCATCGCCCTCGTGGGCGAGGACGGCGAGTGGGGCAACCTGGTCGCCCCCAGCGTGGAGATCGGACGCCGGGCGGTGGAGAAGGCCGGGGTGACGCTCCAGGACGACTTCGACGGGGAGTTCGCGGCGAAGATCCGCACCGGCGTCTACGAGTGGAAGCGGATGGCCGGAATCCAGATCTGAGGTCCCGGCCGCGGGGCGGCGGTCGCCCGCGGAGCACCGGTCCGCCGTGGCCGGTCGCGCGGTTCCCCGCGCCCCGCGGGCGGCTCGCGCCACCCCGAACCCGGTTCGTGCCGTCAGGGCGTGCGGAACAGCGTCCTCGTCGGGAACCGGAATGATCGACACGCCTTCGCCCGTGGATCAGTACTGCCGTGGGGCGCGGGCCGCTGCGCGGGTCGGGGATCACCGCCTCGCCCCGCTCCGCCCCCTCGCCGTCTGGGCCCACGGCTCACAGGGCGGCGGGGACTGTCAGGAGGGCCGCAGCGGCCTGGCCCTGGTCGCGGTACTGCCCGGCCCGCTGACCCCGCCTGCGTACGCCGCCCGGTGATGCAGTACCGGCAGCCGCCCGCCGAGCCGCTGGCGGACAGGCTCCACCGCTCCTACCTGACGCCGCCCGCGGCGGCCGATCCGGGGGACGCCGCACCTGACCTGGGCACACGGCCGCGTCCGGCGCCGCCCCGTCACCCCGGTGACCCGGAGCGAGCCGCGCGCGTTCGGCCGGGTGCTGCACGGGGCGCCGCCCGCCACGTATCTGCCGCCGGTGCCGGACCGGGAGCCGCGGGACCTCGTCGCGGCCGACCAGCGGGACCTCTGGCGTCCGGCGGTGGACAAGGAGCGGCTCTGGAAGCAGGACATCTGGGTCGACCCCGGCCCGCTGACCTTCGCCCGCGCCACCGTCACGCTGCGTGAGAGGCGGCTGATCTCCAAGCGGCCGCGTCAGGGGGGCCGGGTGAGGTCGTCGAGGACGTCACCCGGCGGCGCCGCGGGGAACACAGGGCCGGGGGCTCTCGCCGGACCGCCGGGCCAGGCCGACCCGCGCCTGCCCCGGGCCCGCCATCGACGCCCTGGTCGCCGGAAGCCGCCGACTCAGGCCGGCGTGCCCACCGAGGCCTCCGCCGCCGGTGACGGCACGGTGGCCGGGGTCCCGGGGCGCTCGCGGAGGGAGAGGAGGACGCGCAGGATGCCGATCCAGATGAGGCAGGAGCCGAGCATGTGCAGGGCCACCAGGGCCTCGGGGAGGTGGGTGAAGTACTGGACGTAGCCGATGACGCCCTGGGCCAGCAGGATCAGGAAGAGGTCCCGGGTGCGGGAGAGGGGTCCCCTGGGGGCGTCGACCGCCTTGAGGACGAACCACAGGGCGAAGGTCAGCGTCACCACGATCCAGGCCAGCACGGCGTGCAGCTTGGCGATCATCTCCCAGTCCAGCGGGATGCGCGCCACCTCGGAGGAGTCGCCCGCGTGCGGACCGGCGCCGGTCACCACCGTGCCGGCGGCGATCAGCAGCACGGCCGCCGCCACCAGGAACCACACCAGCTGCCGTACCGCCCCGCCGACCAGTGGACGCGGCTCCGCGTCACCCTCACGGGTGCGCTGCCACATGACGGTCGCCACGGTGATCAGCGCCGTGGACAGCAGGAAGTGCGCCGCGACCGTGTAGGGGTTCAGCCCGACCAGCACCACGATGCCGCCGAGCACCGCGTTGCCCATGACCACCCAGAACTGCGCCCAGCCGAGCCGGGTCAGATCGCGCCGCCACGGCTTCCGGGAGCGGGCGGCGATGATCGCCCAGCCGACGGCCG
Organism: Streptomyces sp. NPDC001781; assembly: GCF_053596035.1. Classification (NCBI taxonomy): domain Bacteria; kingdom Bacillati; phylum Actinomycetota; class Actinomycetes; order Kitasatosporales; family Streptomycetaceae; genus Streptomyces; species Streptomyces sp. NPDC001781. Next base: position 10,396 of record NZ_JBSFFI010000019.1, read on the forward strand.
CGCAGAGCACGTACGTCAGCATGCGGTTGCCGAACTCGATGACGCCGTGCACGCCCATGGCGCGGGTGGTGGTCAGGGAGTCGTCGGTGCAGGTGGGCCAGGTGGGGCAGCCGAGGCCGGAGCCGGTCAGGCGCACCGCGCCGCCGGTGACCACGATGACCACCGACATCACGAGCGCGGCGAGCGCGGCCCGCCGGACGGTCCGGGGGTTCGGGGTCCAGCGGTCGGCGATGAGGGCGAGCGGGTTGCGGAGGGCCGCTGCGGCGTCGGCGGGGGTCAGCTTTGGCACGCGCACCATCGTAAGGCGCCCGCTTGTGCACGCTTTCACGAGGGGGCCGTCCCGAGCCGTGCGAGGCCTACTCCCAGCGGAAGAACCTGCCCGCCGCCGCGAGCCCCACGACCGCCCACGCCGCGAGGATCGCCAGATCGCCCCAGGGCATCCCGGCGCCGTGCTGGAGCACGTCCCGCAGGCCGTCGGAGAGCGCGGAGACCGGCAGCAGCCCGAGGACGTGCTGCCCGGCGGAGCCGAACTTCTCCAGCGGCACGATCACCCCGCCGCCGACCAGCAGCAGCAGGAAGACCAGGTTGGCCGCGGCCAGTGTGGCCTCCGCCTTCAGCGTGCCCGCCATCAGCAGACCGAGCCCGGAGAACGCGGCCGTGCCGAGCAGGAGCAGCAGCACGACGGCGGCCGGGTCGCCGTGCGGGGACCAGCCGAGGGCGAAGGCGATCACGGTCAGCAGGATCACCTGGAGCATCTCGGTGACCAGCACCGCGGCCGTCTTCGCGGTCATCAGGCCCCAGCGCGGCAGCGGCGAGGAGGCCAGCCGCTTCAGCACGCCGTAGCGCCGCTCGAACCCGGTGGCGATGGCCTGCCCGGTGAACGCCGTGGACATCACCGCCAGCGCCAGGATGCCGGGCGCGAGGAAGTCCACCGCCCTGCCGGACCCGGTGTCCACGACGTCCACCGAGCTGAACAGCACCAGCAGCAGGGCCGGGATCACCACGGTCAGCAGCAGCTGCTCGCCGTTGCGCAGCAGCATCCGCGTCTCCAGCGCGGCCTGCGCGCCGATCATGCGGGGGAGCGGCGCCGCTTCGGGCCTCGGGGCGTACGTGCCCGGCGCGGTGGTCATGAGCGCAGCTCCTTGCCGGTCAGTTCCAGGAAGACGTCTTCGAGGGTGTGCCGCTCCACCGAGATCCGGTCCGGCATCACCCCGTGCTGCGCGCACCAGGAGGTCACCGTGGCGAGCAGCTGCGGGTCTATCTTGCCGCTCACCCGGTAGCCGCCCGGCGTCAGCTCGTCGGCCGTGCAGTCGGCCGGGAGCGCCTTGAGCAGCGAGGCCACGTCCAGTCCGGGGCGACCGCTGAAGCGCAGGGTGTTCTCGGCGCCGTCGCGGCACAGCTCCTCCGGGGAGCCCTGGGCGACCACCCGGCCCCCGTCGATGATCGCCACGTCGTCGGCGAGCTGCTCGGCCTCGTCCATGTGGTGCGTGGTGAGGATCACCGAGACCCCGTCGGCGCGCAGGTCCCGGACGAGGTCCCAGGTGGCGCGGCGGGCCTGCGGGTCGAGGCCCGCGGTCGGCTCGTCCAGGAAGACCAGCTCGGGACGGCCCACGACGGCCATGGCGAGCGCGAGCCGCTGCTGCTGGCCGCCGGACAGCCGCCGGTAGGGGGTCCGGCCGCACGAGCCGAGTCCGAGCCGTTCGATCAGGGCGTCCACGTCGAGGGGGTGCGCGTGCAGCCTGGCGACGTGCCGCAGCATCTCGCCGGCGCGGGCGCCGGAGTAGACGCCGCCGGACTGGAGCATCACGCCGACCCGGGGGCGCAGCGCGGCCGCGTCCCGCACCGGGTCCAGACCCAGGACACGCACGGTGCCGGAGTCCGGGGTGCGGTACCCCTCGCAGGTCTCGACGGTGGTCGTCTTGCCGGCGCCGTTGGGGCCGAGTACGGCGGTCACGCCCGGCCGGGCCTCCAGGTCGAGGCCGTCCACCGCGGTCTTCTGCCCGTACCGCTTCACCAGGGCCTGGACCTGGACCACGGGGTCACTGTGCATGGGTCCAGAGTCTAGGGAGGCGCCGCGGCGCTCAGGCGCGGGGGTGCTGGAAACCGGTCTCGCGCGGGCGGTGCAGCGGGAGCCAGCGCTCGGCGTAGGCCACCGCGTCCGCCACCGGGAACAGTGGTGCGGGGGTCGTAGCGGGGCATGGTCGCCCGTACCGTCTCCCACCATTCCGGCGGCACCGGGGGCGCGTGCCACAGTGCGGGGTCGGAGAGGTCCGCGGACTGGGTGGGGACGACCAGGGTGCCGTCCGGGCCGAGCGCGTCGAGGAGGCCCTGGACGACGGCCACGGCACCGCCGTTCACCCAGCCGAGGGAACTCAGCGAGGAGTGGACCAGCAGGGTCTCGCCGGGCGTCACACCGAGGTGACCGAGCTGCTCGGCGAGGGTGGAGCGGGTGACCAGAGGGCCCTGCGGGACGGGGGTCGGCATGGCGCGGAGTCTGCCCGGCCGTGTTCCCCGGCGCCAGCGGTTTTGCCTGGTGAAGGAGGCCGGGAGAACCGTCCCGGAGATCGTTTCCGCAGGTCAGGTTAGGTGGACCTAAGTGACGCAGGGCACCGTCGATCGCTCCCGGCCTGGCTTGTCAGGCTCCGAGGAATTACGCAACAATAGCGTTGTGAAAAACGTCGGCGAGGCTCGGGAGACCCCTGCGGGACCCCAGGAAGAGCTAGCGACCGGTGAGCGTTCGACGCGCAACCGGGTCGCGCGGTCCATCCTGGACCACGGCCCGTCGACCGTCGCCGAACTGGCCGGCCGGCTGGGCCTCACCCAGGCCGCCGTGCGCCGGCATCTGGACGCGCTGGCCGCCGACGACGTCGTGCAGGCACGAGAGCAGCGGGTGTACGGAGCCCGAACCCGAGGCCGCCCCGCGAAGGTCTTCGCCCTGACCGCCTGCGGCCGGGACGCCTTCGACCAGTCCTACGACCAGCTCGCCGCCGACGCCCTGCGCTGGATCGCCGAGCGCGAGGGCGGGGGCGAGGCCGTCGCGGCCTTCGCCCGCGCCCGGATCGCCGCCCAGGCCGCCACCTACCGCAAGGCCGTCGAGGGCGTCGAGCCCGAGCGCCGCGCCGAAGCCCTGGCCAGGGCCCTGACCGCGGACGGGTACGCTGCCACGGCACGCAGTGCACCCCTCCCGCAACAAGGTGAGCAGCTCTGCCAGCACCACTGTCCGGTCGCCCACGTCGCCGAGCAGTTCCCCCAGCTCTGCGAGGCGGAGACGGAGTTCTTCGCCGAGCTGCTGGGGACCCACGTCCAGCGACTGGCGACCATCGCCCACGGCGACGGCGTCTGCACGACGTTCATCCCCAAGATTTCCAAGACCGACAAGTCCGATCAGAGCCACCACGCAAGCACGGCCGGGAGGAACCCCGCATGACGCTCCCCACGGAGACTGCCCACCCCGAACTCGAGGGTCTGGGCAAGTACGAATACGGCTGGGCCGACTCCGACGTAGCCGGTGCCTCGGCCAAGCGCGGCCTGAGCGACGCCGTCGTCCGCGACATCTCGGACAAGAAGTCCGAGCCGGAGTGGATGACCAAGCTCCGTCTCAAGGGCCTCAAGCTGTTCGAGAAGAAGCCCATGCCCAACTGGGGATCGGACCTCTCGGGCATCGACTTCGACAACATCAAGTACTTCGTGCGCTCCACGGAGAAGCAGGCGGAGTCCTGGGAGGACCTGCCCGAGGACATCAAGAACACCTACGACAAGCTGGGTATCCCGGAGGCCGAGAAGCAGCGCCTCGTCGCCGGTGTCGCCGCCCAGTACGAGTCGGAGGTCGTCTACCACCAGATCCGCGAGGACCTGGAGGAGCAGGGCGTCATCTTCCTGGACACCGACACCGCGCTCAAGGAGCACCCGGAGCTGTTCAAGGAGTACTTCGGCACCGTCATCCCGGCCGGTGACAACAAGTTCGCCGCGCTGAACACCGCCGTGTGGTCCGGCGGCTCCTTCATCTACGTGCCGAAGGGCGTGCACGTGGAGATCCCGCTCCAGGCCTACTTCCGGATCAACACCGAGAACATGGGCCAGTTCGAGCGGACGCTGATCATCGTCGACGAGGACGCCTACGTCCACTACGTCGAGGGCTGCACCGCGCCGATCTACAAGTCGGACTCGCTGCACTCCGCGGTCGTCGAGATCATCGTCAAGAAGGGCGCCCGCTGCCGTTACACGACCATCCAGAACTGGTCGAACAACGTCTACAACCTGGTCACCAAGCGCGCCGTCGCCTACGAGGGCGCCACCATGGAGTGGGTCGACGGCAACATCGGCTCCAAGGTGACCATGAAGTACCCGGCCGTCTACCTGATGGGCGAGCACGCCAAGGGCGAGACCCTCTCCATCGCCTTCGCGGGCGAGGGCCAGCACCAGGACGCCGGCGCCAAGATGGTCCACATGGCGCCCAACACGTCGTCCAACATCGTCTCCAAGTCGGTGGCGCGCGGCGGCGGCCGTACCTCCTACCGCGGTCTCATCGAGATCGGCGAGGGCGCGGCCGGATCGAAGTCCAACGTGCTGTGCGACGCGCTGCTCGTCGACACGATCTCCCGCTCGGACACCTACCCCTACGTGGACGTCCGCGAGGACGACGTGTCCATGGGCCACGAGGCGACCGTCTCCAAGGTCTCCGAGGACCAGCTCTTCTACCTGATGAGCCGCGGCCTCTCCGAGGACGAGGCGATGGCGATGATCGTGCGCGGCTTCGTCGAGCCGATCGCCAAGGAGCTGCCGATGGAGTACGCGCTGGAGCTCAACCGGCTGATCGAGCTGCAGATGGAGGGCGCGGTCGGCTGACCCGCCGCCCGTACCGTCCCACGCCACACACGCAGCCACCAACGCACCAGAAAGCGAGCACCCCGACAGCCATGGCTGAGCAGAACATCCCCGTGGGGTCCACCACCGCGGGCTCGATCGCGGTCGCCGCGGAGTCGACCGTCGCCACGCGCATGAGCGCGCCCCCCTCCTTCGACGTCGCGGACTTCCCGGTCCCGCACGGCCGGGAGGAGGAGTGGCGGTTCACTCCGCTGGAGCGGCTGCGCGGCCTGCACGACGGCACCGCCGTCGCCACCGGCGAGGGCCTGAAGGTCGTCGTCGAGGCCCCCGAGGGCGTCACCGTCGAGAACGTCGGCCGTGACGACGCCCGGCTCGGCAAGGCCGGCACCCCGGCCGACCGTGTCGCCGCCCAGGCGTACTCCGCCTTCGAGCAGGCGTCGGTCGTCACCGTGCCCAAGGAGACCGTCCTCACCGAGCCGATCCGCATCGCCGTGCACGGCGAGGGCGGCACCGCCTTCGGCCACCAGGTGATCGAGCTGGGCGCCTTCGCCGAGGCCCTCGTCGTCATCGACCACACCGGTGACGCGGTGCTCGCCGCCAACGTCGACTACGTGCTCGGCGACGGTGCCAAGCTGACCGTCGTCTCCGTCCAGGACTGGGACGACAAGGCCGTGCACGTGGCCCAGCACAACGCCCTGGTCGGCCGCGACGCCTCCTTCAAGTCCGTCGTCGTCACCTTCGGCGGCGACGTCGTGCGCCTCCACCCCCGCGTCAGCTACGCGGGCCCCGGCGGCGAGGCCGAGCTGTTCGGCCTGTACTTCACCGACGCCGGCCAGCACCAGGAGCACCGCCTCCTGGTCGACCACAACACCCCGCACTGCCGTTCCCACGTGGTCTACAAGGGCGCGCTCCAGGGCGAGGGCGCGCACGCGGTCTGGATCGGTGACGTGCTCATCGAGGCCAAGGCCGAGGGCACCGACACCTACGAGATGAACCGCAACCTGGTGCTCACCGACGGCTCCCGCGTCGACTCGGTCCCCAACCTGGAGATCGAGACCGGCGAGATCGTCGGCGCCGGCCACGCCTCCACCACCGGTCGCTTCGACGACGAGCAGCTCTTCTACCTGATGGCCCGCGGCATCCCGGAGCACGAGGCCCGCCGCCTGGTGGTCCGTGGCTTCTTCGCCGAGCTGGTCCAGCAGATCGGTGTCCCCGACATCGAGGAGCGCCTGCTCGTCAAGATCGAGGAGGAGCTGGAGGCCGCGGTCGCATGACGACGACCTTCCAGCGCGCCTGCGGACTGAGCGAGCTGTCGGAGAACACCCCGAAGCGGGTGGAACTCGACGGCACGCCGGTCTCGGTCGTGAAGACCGAGGGCGAGGTGTACGCGATCCACGACATCTGCTCGCACGCGAACGTCTCCCTCTCCGAGGGCGAGGTGGAGGACGGGCAGATCGAGTGCTGGCTGCACGGCTCCTGCTTCGACCTCCGCAGCGGCAAGCCGTCCGGTCCGCCCGCGACGCGCCCCGTCCCCGTATACCCCGTAAAGATCGAAGGGGACGACGTGCTCGTCTCCCTCACCCAGGAGTCCTGAGGCACCCATGGCAACGCTTGAAATCCGAGACCTGCACGTCACCGTCGAGGCCGACAACGCCACGAAGGAGATCCTCAAGGGCGTCGACCTCACCGTGAAGCAGGGCGAGACGCACGCCATCATGGGCCCCAACGGCTCGGGCAAGTCGACCCTCGCCTACTCGCTCGCGGGGCACCCGAAGTACACGGTCACCAGCGGCACCGTCACCCTCGACGGCGAGGACGTCCTCGCCATGTCGGTCGACGAGCGCGCCCGCGCCGGCCTGTTCCTCGCCATGCAGTACCCGGTCGAGGTCCCCGGCGTCTCCGTCTCCAACTTCCTGCGCACCTCCGCCACCGCCGTCCGCGGCGAGGCCCCCAAGCTGCGTACTTGGGTGAAGGAGGTCAAGGAGAACATGGAGCGGCTCCACATGGACCCCTCCTTCGCCGAGCGCAACGTCAACGAGGGCTTCTCCGGCGGTGAGAAGAAGCGCCACGAGATCCTCCAGCTCGAGCTGCTCAAGCCGCAGGTCGCCATCCTCGACGAGACCGACTCCGGCCTCGACGTGGACGCCCTGCGCATCGTCTCCGAGGGCGTCAACCGCGTCCGCGAGACCGGCGAGACCGGCACCCTGCTGATCACGCACTACACGCGCATCCTGCGCTACATCAAGCCGGACTTCGTCCACGTGTTCTCCGGCGGCCGCATCGTCGAGTCCGGCGGTCCCGAGCTGGCCGACAAGCTGGAGAACGAGGGCTACGAGGCATACACGAAGGGTGGCGTATCCGCGTGACAGAGCTGCCGGGCCTCCTCGACACCGAGGCGATCCGCAAGGACTTCCCCATCCTGGGCCGCGAGGTCCACGACGGGCGCAAGCTCGTGTACCTGGACAACGCGGCGACCTCGCAGAAGCCGCGCCAGGTGCTGGACGCCCTGAGCGCGTACTACGAGCGCTACAACGCCAACGTCCACCGCGGCGTGCACGTCCTCGCCGAGGAGGCCACGGCGCTGTACGAGGGCGCGCGTGACAAGGTCGCCGACTTCGTCAACGCGCCCAGCCGCGACGAGGTGATCTTCACCAAGAACGCCTCCGAGTCGCTCAACCTCGTGGCCAACATGCTGGGCTGGGCCGACGAGCCCTACCGGGTCGACCACGAGACCGAGATCGTCATCACGGAGATGGAGCACCACTCCAACATCGTGCCCTGGCAGCTGCTCGCGCAGCGCACCGGCGCGAAGCTGAAGTGGTTCGGCCTCACCGACGACGGCCGCCTCGACCTGTCCAACCTGGACGAGATCATCACCGAGAAGACGAAGATCGTCTCCTTCGTGCTGGTCTCCAACATCCTGGGCACGGTCAACCCGGTCGAGGCGATCGTGCGCCGCGCGCAGGAGGTCGGCGCGCTGGTCTGCGTCGACGCCTCGCAGGCCGCGCCGCACATGCCGCTGGACGTACAGGCGCTCGGCGCCGACTTCGTGGCCTTCACCGGCCACAAGATGTGCGGTCCGACCGGCATCGGTGTGCTCTGGGGCCGCCAGGAACTCCTGGAGGACCTGCCTCCGTTCCTCGGCGGCGGCGAGATGATCGAGACGGTGTCGATGCACTCCTCGACCTACGCGCCCGCCCCGCACAAGTTCGAGGCCGGTACTCCGCCGATCGCCCAGGCGGTCGGTCTCGGTGCCGCGATCGACTACCTCGACTCGATCGGCATGGACAAGATCCTCGCCCACGAGCACGCGCTCACCGAGTACGCGGTGAAGCGGCTCGGCGAGGTCCCCGACCTGCGCATCATCGGCCCCTCCACGGCCGAGGACCGCGGCGCGGCGATCTCCTTCACGCTCGGCGACATCCACCCGCACGACGTGGGCCAGGTCCTCGACGAGCAGGGCATCGCGGTGCGCGTCGGCCACCACTGCGCGCGACCGGTCTGCCTGCGGTACGGAATTCCGGCGACCACCCGGGCGTCGTTCTACCTGTACTCCACGCCCGGCGAGATCGACGCACTGGTCGAGGGGCTGGAGCACGTACGGAACTTCTTCGGCTGAGAGGCGTGGGCTGACACCGTGAAGCTGGACTCGATGTACCAGGAAGTCATCCTGGACCACTACAAGAACCCGCACGGGCGTGGTCTCCGGGACGGCGACGCCGAGGTGCACCACGTGAACCCGACGTGCGGCGACGAGATCACTCTCCGAGTGCGGTACGACGGTACGACGATCGCGGACGTCTCGTACGAGGGCCAGGGCTGTTCCATCAGCCAGGCCTCGGCGTCCGTGCTGAACGAACTGCTGGTGGGCAAGGACCTGCCCGAGGCGCAGAAGATCCAGGAGACCTTCCTGGAACTGATGCAGTCCAAGGGCCGGATCGAGCCCGACGACGCGATGGAGGAGGTGCTGGAGGACGCGGTCGCGTTCGCCGGTGTCTCCAAGTACCCCGCGCGGGTCAAGTGCGCCCTCCTGAGCTGGATGGCGTGGAAGGACGCGACGGCCCAGGCCCTGGGCGAGGCCGGCGCGGACGCCGAAAGGAAGACGGCATGACCGACACCGCTGAGATGAAACCGGTCTCGGAGGAGGAACTCCGCGAGGCCCTGATGGACGTCGTCGACCCCGAGCTGGGCATCGACGTCGTCAACCTCGGTCTGATCTACGGCATTCACGTCGACGACGCGAACATCGCCACGATCGACATGACCCTGACCTCCGCGGCCTGCCCGCTGACGGACGTCATCGAGGACCAGGCCAAGTCCGTCACCGACGGCCTGGTCAGCGAACTGCGCATCAACTGGGTCTGGATGCCCCCGTGGGGCCCCGACAAGATCACCGACGACGGCCGCGAGCAGCTGCGGGCGCTGGGGTTCAACGTCTGAGGCTTCCTCTCCTGGCATGAGGCGGCGGTGCCCTCCGGGTGCCGCCGCCCTCCCATGTCCGGCGCGCCGCACCGGTTAGGCCCCCACCCCGCTCCCACGTTAGGTTTTCCACATGACCGACACTGCTTCCCGTACCACCGGCGCCGTCGCCGCCGGTCTCGCCACCGTCGCCGCCGACGGCACCGTTCTCGACACCTGGTTCCCGGCGCCCGAGCTGGTCGCCGAGCCGGGGCCGTCCGGCAGCGAGCGGCTGTCCGCCGACCGGGCCGCCGAACTGCTGGGCGACAGCGCGGTATCCGCGCTCGGCCCGGACGCCCGGCGTGGCGTCGAGGTGGTCGCGGTCCGTACGGTCATCGCCTCGCTGGACGAGAAGCCGCTCGACGCCCACGACGTCTATCTGCGGCTGCACCTGCTCTCCCACCGGCTGGTCAAGCCGCACGGCCAGAGCCTGGACGGCATCTTCGGCCACCTCGCCAACGTCGCCTGGACCTCGCTGGGCCCGGTCGCGGTGGACGACATCGAGAAGGTCCGGCTGAACGCCCGCGCGGACGGCCTGCACCTCCAGGTCACCTCGATCGACAAGTTCCCCCGCATGACGGACTACGTCGCCCCCAAGGGCGTCCGCATCGCCGATGCCGACCGCGTCCGCCTCGGCGCGCACCTCGCCGAGGGCACCACGGTCATGCACGAGGGCTTCGTCAACTTCAACGCCGGCACCCTGGGCACCTCCATGGTCGAGGGCCGCATCTCCGCCGGCGTCGTCGTCGGCGACGGCTCGGACATCGGCGGCGGCGCCTCCACCATGGGCACCCTGTCCGGTGGCGGCAACGTCGTCATCGCCATCGGCGAACGCTGCCTCGTCGGCGCGGAGGCGGGCGTGGGCATCGCGCTGGGCGACGAGTGCGTGGTGGAGGCGGGTCTGTACGTCACGGCCGGCACCCGCGTCACCATGCCCGACGGCCAGATCGCCAAGGCCCGCGACCTCTCCGGCGCCTCCAACATCCTCTTCCGCCGCAACTCGGTGACGGGCGCGGTGGAGGCCCGTCCGAACAACGCGGTGTGGGGCGGGCTGAACGACATCCTGCACAGCCACAACTGACCTGATCCGGCCGTGGCTTGCGGCGGGCGCCCTGCCACGGCCCGGCAGGGCGCCCGCCGCGGCGCTCTCCCGGCTGCCGCTCGTGGGAGCGCCCCGCGGCGCGCGTGGCGGCGGGGCGCGGGGTGAGAGTCAGTCGACCATCTGCCCGGCGAACGAACCGCCCTTACAGGTGTTGGTCGCCCAGTCGACCGTCCCACCGCCCTGCAAGCACTCGCCCGGGGTGAGGCTGGCGGCGTTGGCGGTGGCGGCGGCGCTGGTGAGGCCGAGGCCGGCGAGGGCTGCCGTGGCGAAGAGGGCAGCAAGAATTCGTCGGATGCGCATTTGGTTCGCCTTTCACGGATTGCCTCGGTTGGGACAGAATCAGCTTAATGTTCCGGCGGCCGACCCGTCCTGTTGAGCCGTTCGGGTGACAGGGTGTGCGGAGGCCGCTGCCGGACACCGTCCAGCAGCCAGCCCAGATACCGTCCGATCTCCCGCGCCTCCCCGCCCCCCAGTTCCGCCGCCGACGCGATGCCGTGGGCGAGACGCAGGAGTTCGGCAGGGGTGATGCCGGGGCGGAGGGTGCCTTCCTCCTGGGCGGACCGGACCAGGCGGGTCGCCGTGCCGTTCACCACCGTGCCGCAGGCCGTCATGGGGGCGTCGGTCACCGCCGAGCTCAGGAGGGACTTCAGTCCCCGGACCTCGATCGTCGCCACGCAGACCTCGTGGAGCCATGCTGCCAGCGCCTCGCCCGGGGGCAGGACACGGGACAACTCCTCGCCGCGCGCGCCCAGGGCGTCGACGCGGGCCGAGTACGCCGCCTCCAACAGGGCCCGGCGGGTGGGGAAGTGACGGTAGAGCGTGCCGGAGCCGACGCCGGCGCTTCTGGCGATGTCGTCCAGGGAGGCGCTCTCACCGTGTTCGGCGAACGCCGACGCCGCCGCGGTCAGCAGACGTTCACGGTTGCGCCGGGCGTCCGCCCGCATGGGCCTGGGGTCGGGCATGCGGGTGCGTCCTGTCGGCGAGAGGGGCAGCTGGCCCCGGGAGTCTACGGCCTCTCGTTCGGATCATGCCGGGCTCGCAGGGGCCGGCGCCGCCCCTCGCCGCATTGGCGTCGGTTGCCATGGCTCCGCCATGACGCCCTCCTCCGCCTCGAGGCACGGCACCGGACCCCGCTCACTGACCCGGCCTGATCCGAACGAAAGACCCTAGTCCCGGCGCTGCCGCTTCCACGGGCCCGTGATCGCCAGCATGATGCCCGGGTCCTGGATGTTGGCGAACAGGGTGCGGCCGTCGGGGGAGAAGGTGACGCCGGTGAACTCGCTGTACTCGGGGGCGGCTTCGGTGCCTATGTTGAGTTCGTTGCGGGCGATCGGGTACGTGCGCCCGCCGTCGGTCGCGCCGAAGAGGTGCTGCACGCCCTCGCCGTCCTCGGCGATGACCAGGCCCCCGTAGGGAGAGACGGTGATGTTGTCGGGGCCGTCGAACGCGCCGTCGGCGGACGGGTCCGGGTTGACGCCGAGGAGCACCTTCAGGGTCAGCGTCCGGCGCCGGGGGTCGTAGAACCAGACCTGGCCGTCGTGCCGTACGGGGCTCTCCTCGCGGGCGTAGGACGAGACGACGTACACCCCGCCGTCGCCCCACCACATCCCCTCCAGCTTGCGGGCCCGCGTCACCCGGCCGTCGGTGAACTGCTTGCGGACCGGCACCGTGCGCGCGTCCCGGTCGGGGACGTCCTCCCAGTCCACGCCGTACACCGTGCCGATGCGTGTCGCGCGCGACAGGTCGTCCACGAAGCGGCCGCCGGAGTCGAAGCAGCGGAACGCCTGGAGGACGCCCGCGTCGTCGGCGAGGGTGCGCAGCCGCCCCGGGCCGTGGTGGAAGCCCTCCGGCGGGGTCCAGCGATAGAAGAGGCCGTTCGGGCCGGCGGCGTCCTCGGTGAGGAAGAGGTGTCCCCGCTTCGGGTCGACCACCACCGCCTCGTGGGCGTAACGGCCCAGGGCCTTCAGCGGCTTGGGCGCGCGGTTGGCCCGGCGGTCGGCGGGGTCGACCTCGAAGACGTAGCCGTGGTCCTTGGTCATGCCGTTCTGCCCGGCCCGGTCCTCGGTCTCCTCGCAGGTCAGCCAGGTGCCCCACGGAGTGCTGCCGCCCGCGCAGTTGGTGGAGGTGCCGGCGATGCCCACCCACTCGGCGACACGGTCGCGGCGGACCTCCACCACCGTGCAGCCCCCCGCGGCCGCCGGGTCGTACACCAGGCCCTCGGCCAGCGGCACCGGGTGCGCCCAGCCCGCACGCGGCCCCTTCAGCTCATGGTTGTTCACCAGCAGCACGGCCCCGCGGGGACCGGCGAAGGCCGCCGTGCCGTCGTGGTTCGACGGGGTCGACTCGCCCGACTCCAGCCGGGTACGGCCGCTGTACGTCACCACCCGGTACGAGAAGCCGGCGGGCAGCGCGAGGATGCCGTCGGGGTCGGGCACCAGCGGGCCGTACCCGATGCCGGGATGGCCGTGCGCGTCCTCGGCGCCGTCGAGGTCGGTGGCGGCGAGCGCCTGCGGGGCGGTGGCGAGGGCGCCGACGCTGCCGGCGAGCACGACCCCGGCACCGGTGACCGCCGTCGTCCTGGCGAAGTCCCTGCGGGTGAGTGACATGGTGTCTCCTGTGACGGTTTCGGTGCCCGTGGCGGAGGGCGAGGGTGGCGCGGCCTCGTTCGGCCGACACGCTCCCGCCCCCCGCTGAACGGCGGTTGAACACCGCGTCGCGCACAGGACACCGCTGCCGTACGGCCGGGGAACGGGTCCGTCAGTTCCCCTGCTGCGACCTCGCCTTGAACGCGGCCTTCCGCGCCTCCTTCGCCACCCGCTTGTCCGGGTGCAGCCGGCCCATCGCCTCCAGCACGTCGGCCGTCGCCGGGTGCTCCACCCGCCAGGCGGCCGAGAAGAACCCGCTGTGCTGCTCGGCCAGCCCCTCCACCAGAGCCTGCAGCTCCTCGGAGTTGCCCTCCGCCTGGAGCTGCGCGGCGATCGTGTCGACGGTCAGCCAGAACACCAGGTCCTGCGAGGGGGGCGGCACGTCCGGCGCGCCGCGCTCGCTGAGCCAGACCCGGGCGAGCCCACCCAGCTCGGGGTCGTCCAGCACCTCCCGCAGCGCGGGCTCGGCCGCCTCGCCTACCAGGGACAGCGCCTGCTGGCAGCGCAGCCGCCGCAGCGGGGCCCCGGCGTCGCCGCCGCGCGCCGCGGCGAGCAGCTCCCTGGCCGCGGACAGGGGTTCACGGCGGGCGAGCCACTGCTCGGTCTCGGTACGCGCGGCGAACTCCCCGTACCCGGCGGTGCCGTCCAGGAGCGCGTCCGCGCCCTTGTCGGCCAGCTCGCCCACGGCCGGCGCCTCGAAACCCGCCTCCAGCAGCCGGGCCCGCAGGCCGTACAGCCCGAGCGGGGTCAGCCGGACCATGCCGTAACGGGAGATGTCGTCCTCGTCGACCGGCTCGGCGGGCTCCTCCTCCGCGCCGGCCATCAGCTCCTCGTCCACCGGCTGGTACTCCACGAGGCCGATCGGCTCCAGCAGCCGGAACTGGTCGTCCAGCTTCATCATCGCGTCGGAGACCTGCTCCAGGACATCGTTGCTGGGCTCGTCCAGGTCGTCGGGGACGATGGTGGAGGCGGCCAGCGCGGGCAGCGGCACCGGGCTCTCGCCGGGGCCGTCCTCACCGACGGTGAGCAGGTAGAGGTTGCCGAGCACGCCGTCGAGCAGCTCGGCCTCGCCCTCGGGGTCCCAGTCGAACGTCGAGAAATCGATCTCGCCGTCCTCCTCCAGCGCGGCGGCCAGCCCCTCCAGGTCCGGCACCCCGGCATCCGCGACCACCGTGTCCAGCGCGGCCAGCCAGATCGTCAGCACATCGTGCGGGGCGCCGGTCAGCAGGGCGAGGTCCGCGCCGGGAGCCACGGTCCCGGCCTCCTCGTCGGTGATCTCGACCAGGCCGGTGTCCACCGCCACGCCCCACGCCTCGGCGGCGTCCGCGGCGGCTTGGTCACCGGTCAGTCCGAGCAGTTCGACGGCGGCGGGCAGCTGCTCCTCGACCAGACTCCCGCCCCCGTCGACGCGGGTCTCGGGGCCCGCCCAGCGGGCGAGCCGGGCCGCGCGGGAGAGCAGTGGGGTGGACAGCGCGGCACGCGCCAGCTCCGCTTCGGGGCGCAGCCGTACGGGCGGCAGGGGGGAGCTGTCTGACATCGGCTGGTTCTCCTCGGACCGGGAAAGCACTCAACCCCTCAGCGTAGACGCCTTCGCCGACGCACCACCCGGTTCCGGTCGCCGCCGCCCCTCGTACGTGGCCGAAACCTTGACAACTCCAGCCCTCAGGCAGGAGATTGACGCGCGTAGAGGTGGGGGAACGACTGTTCACTCGACTCTACGCGTGTCACTGAGGGCGACGAGCCCCACACACCACTGTGCGTTCCCGTCCCGGCGTTCCGTCACGTTCCCGGAGGAATCCCCTTGCCGAGCAGGACTTCCGCGCGTCTCGCCGCGCTCACCGTCGCCGCCGTGTGCGGCGCCGCGTCCGCCGTCGTCGCCACCTCGCCCGCGCACGCCGACTCGGTGCGCGTCCACGACATCCAGGGCACCACCCGCCTCTCGCCGTACGCCGGCAAGCAGGTCGCCGACGTGCCCGGCGTGGTCACCGCCGTACGCACCTACGGTTCGTCCAAGGGCTTCTGGCTCCAGGACCCGAACCCGGACGCCGATCCGGCCACCAGCGAGGGCGTCTTCGTCTTCACCGGCTCCGCGCCGAAGGCCGCCGTCGGTGACTCGGTCACCGTCACCGGCACCGTCTCGGAGTACGTCCCCGGCGGCACCGCCTCGGGCAACCAGTCGGTCACCGAGATCACCAAGCCCGTCGTCACCACCGTCTCCGCCGGCAACCCGGTCCCGGCCCCCGTGGTGATCACCAGGCGCGCGGTGCCGGAACGTTACGCCCCGGCCGGCGACCCGGCCGCGAACAACTCGATCAACGCCCTGCCGCTCGCCCCCGCGACCTACGCCCTCGACTACTACGAGTCGCTGGAGGGCATGAACGTCCAGGTGGGCGACGCGCGCGTGGTCACCGCCACCGACCCCTACAGCGAGCTGTGGGTCACCGTGAAGCCGAAGGAGCACCGCACCGAGCGGGGCGGCACCCTGTACAGCTCCTACGACGCGCAGAACACCGGCCGGCTCCAGATCCAGTCCCTCGGCGCGACCGCGGACTTCCCGCAGGCGAACGTCGGCGACACCCTCGCCGGCACCACCACCGGCCCGCTGGACTTCAACCAGTTCGGCGGCTACACCCTGGTGGCGAGCGCGCTGGGCACGCTGGAGAGCGGGGGCCTGGAGCGGGAGACGACGCGCAAGCAGGCGTCGGGCGAGCTGGCGGTGGCCACGTACAACGTCGAGAACCTCGACCCGTCCGACAAGACCTTCGACGCGCACGCGTCCGCGATCGTGAACAACCTGCGCTCGCCCGACATCGTGTCCCTGGAGGAGATCCAGGACGACAACGGTGCCACCGACGACGGCACGGTGAGCGCGGGCGCGACCGTCGGCAAGCTGATCGACGCGATCGTGGCCGCGGGCGGTCCGCGCTACGACTGGCGCTCCATCGACCCCGTCGACAAGAAGGACGGTGGCGAGCCGGGCGGCAACATCCGGCAGGTGTTCCTCTTCAACCCCGACCGGGTCTCGTTCACCGACCGTCCCGGCGGCGACTCCACCACGGCGGTCGGCGTCGTCAAGGAGAACCGCCAGGCCCGGCTGACCGTGTCGCCCGGCCGTATAGACCCGGCGAACGCCGCATGGGCCAACAGCCGCAAGCCGCTGGCCGGGGAGTTCGTGTTCCGGGGCCGCACCGTCTTCGTGATCGCCAACCACCTCAACTCCAAGGGCGGCGACCAGCCGTTGACCGCGCAGTACCAGCCGGTCGTCCGCAGCTCGGAGACGCAGCGGCACGCGCAGGCGACGGAGGTCAACACCTTCGTGAAGTCCCTGCTCAGCGCCCAGAAGGACGCGGAGGTCATCGCGCTCGGGGACATGAACGACTTCGAGTTCTCCGACACCGCGAAGATCCTGGAGGGTGACGGGCAGCTCTGGTCTGCGATCAAGTCGCTGCCGCGCGGCGAGCGTTACACCTACGACTACCAGGGCAACGCCCAGGTGCTCGACCAGATCCTGATCAGCAGGGCGATCCGGCGCGGTTCGTTCACGTACGACAGCGTGCACGTCAACTCGGAGTTCCACGACCAGATCAGCGACCACGACCCGCAGGTGCTGCGCTTCCGGCCCTGATTGTTCAGACCCGCTTGGCTGCATCTCGTAGCAGAATTAAGTGGAGCTTCACGGTCGTGGTGTCGAGACTACGACCATGAGGCAACGGAACGCACCCTTCGGCCGCACGCTCTGCGCGATGGTCACCCCGTTCACGTCGGCCGGCGCGCTCGACGTGGACGGGGCGGCCCGCCTGGCCACACGTCTGGTGGCCGGCGGCTGCGACGGGCTGGTCCTGAACGGCACCACGGGCGAGTCGCCCACCACCACCGACGCGGAGAAGCGGGAACTCGTCGCGACCGTCCGCTCCGCGGTCGGCCCCGCCGTCCCGCTGGTCGCGGGCGTCGGCACGGCGGACACCCGGCACACCGTCGAACTGACCCGCGCCGCCGAGAAGGCGGGCGCCGACGCGGCGCTGGTCGTCACCCCGTACTACAGCCGCCCCCAGCAGTCGGCGGTCGAGGCCCACTTCCGCCAGGTCGCGGACGCGAGCGGCCTCCCCCTGATGCTCTACGACATCCCCGGCCGCACGGGCACCCGCATCACCCCGGCCACGATGATCCGCCTGGCACAGCACCCTCGCGTCATCGCCGTGAAGGACTGCTCCTACGACTTCCTCGGCACCCAGCAGGTGCTGGCGGAAACGGACCTGGCGTACTACGCGGGGTGCGACGAACACATCCTCCCGCTGTACGCGGTGGGCGCGGCGGGCTGCGTGAGCACGATCGCGAACGTGGTGCCCAGGGAGGTGGCGGGCATCCTGGCCGCCTTCGACGCGGGCGACACGGCGCTCGCCGCCGAACTCCAGTCCCGCGTCACCCCGCTGACCGAGGCACTGATGGCCTCGGACCTGCCGGGCACGGTGACGGTGAAGGCCCTCCTCGACGCCCTGCGTCTCCCGGCGGGTCCGGTACGGTCACCGCTGCTCGCGGCGGACGCGGAGACGAGGGCGGAACTGCTGGCCCGCTACGAGGCAATCGCCGCGACAGGTTGCCCGGCATGACCGGACTCGGAACCGCCGCCTGGCCGCCCGCCCCCGACGATCCCGTGGGCCTCACCACCCGGAGCGGCGACGCCCGTTCGCCGCGCCCCGCGCAGAGGCTCGGGTCCACCGAGGTGCGGCGGTTCGAGGCGCACGGCGCCGAGCAGGGGTTCGGCGTGCGGCCGGGACCGGCCACCGGCCCCGGCCGCACGTCCTAAGGGCTGTCCCCGGTCACAGCGACTCGCCCCCCGGCTTCACCATGTTCCTCACCGTGCGGGCCTTCACGAAGTCGCCCAGGGCCGTCATCTCCCACTCGCCGGAGTACTGGCGGATGAGCTTTGCCATCAGGACGCCGGTCTGGGGTTCGGCCGAGGTGAGGTCGAAGCGGACCAGTTCTTCCCCGGAAGCGGGGTCGACCAGGCGGCAGTACGCCTTGGCGACCTCCGTGAACTTCTGGCCGGAGAAGGAGTTGACGGTGAAGACCAGGCCGGTGACCTCCTGAGGGATGCGGCCGAGGTCGACCGTGATGACCTCGTCGTCTCCGCCGCCCTCGCCGGTGAGGTTGTCGCCGGAGTGCTTGATGGCGCCGTTCAGGATGGACAGCTTGCCGAAGTAGCAGCTGTCGACGGCGTTGCGCTGGGGACCGTAGGCGATGACCGAGGCGTCGAGGTCGATGTCCTTGCCCCGGTAGGCGGGCTCCCAGCCGAGGCCCATCTGGACGCGGGAGAGGAGGGGGGCGCCGCCCTTGACCAGGGAGACCGTCTGGTTCTTCTGGAGGTTCACCCGGCCCTTGTCCAGGTTGATCTTGCCCGCGCCCGGCGCGGGGGCCGGGGGCGTCCGGTGGACCGGGGGTGCCTGGGCGGCCGGAGGAGCGGAGACCGCCTGGGCCGGTTCCTCCACCGTCACACCGAAGTCCGTCGCGATGCCCGCCAGCCCGTTCGCGTACCCCTGGCCGACCGCGCGGGCCTTCCACTGGCCGTTGCGGCGGTAGATCTCCACGACCACCAGGGCCGTCTCGGCGCCGAGGCCGGGCGGGGTGAAGGAGGCCACGACCGCACCGCCGTCCGCGTCCCGGATCGTGGCCGTCGGCTCGATGCCCTGGAAGGTCTGGCCCGCCGCGTCCGGGCTGGCCGTGACGACGATCTTCTCGATGTCCGGCGGCACCGCGCCGGTGTCGACCGTGATCGAGTCCGGCGCGGACCCGCCGCCCGAGCGGTAGGTCACGCCGGGGCCGGCCGGCTGGTTGTAGAAGATGAAGTCGTCGTCGGAGCGCACCTTGCCGTCGGCGGTGAGCAGCAGGCCCGACACGTCGAGCCGCACCGGTGCGGCCACGTCCACCGTCACACGGGCGGCCGGAAGCGGGACGTTCGAGCCAGGGGTCATAGCGGTCATGCCGGGTGAACGAACGAGCCCACTTTGCCGTTCCCTTACCCGGCGCCGAGACCCCCGTTCGGGTCACCGGCACCCTGGAGGGCGGACTCGCGCCGGGCACGGGCCCGGCAACCGGCCGTTCCGGACGGGCACCGGCTCCGGATGCGGCGGCCCGGCCCGGCCGGCTGGCCGCCGACCGCCTCGCGGCCGGGGCGGGCACTCCCGCGCTCGCCCCGGCCGACAGTGCCGAGGAGGCACGTATCAGGGAGTCACGACGATCTTGCGGCCGACGCCCGCCGCGAACTGCTCCAGGGCCTGCGGGTAGTTGTCCAGCGCGATCCGGTCGCTGATGAACACGTCCGGGTCCAGGACGCCGTTCGCGAACAGCTCCGCCGCCCGCTCGTAGCTGTGCAGCACCGCCATGGAGCCGGTGATGGTGATCTCCTGGTTGTAGATGCGGTACGGATCGATCGTCACCCGCGTCGCGTAGTCGGCCACGCCGAACTGGAGGTACGTACCCGCCTTCGCCACCCGGCCCAGGCCGTCCTGGATCGCCGCCGCGTTGCCGGTCGCGTCGATCACGATCTCCCAGCCCTGCGGCCGGTCCAGTTCGTCGGCGCCGGCCGCCGAGCCCGAGACGCCGAGCAGCCTGGCGGTCTCCAGCCGGGCCGGGTTGATGTCGACCATGTCCACGCTCGCCGCGCCCGTGCGCTTGGCCAGCTCCAGCATCATCAGGCCCATGGTGCCGGAGCCGTAGATGAGGACGTGGGCGCCGAGGCGGGAGTTGAGGATGTCGTAGCCGCGCACGGCGCAGGACAGCGGCTCGATCAGGGCCGCGTCCTCGGGGCGTACGTGCTCGGGCAGCTTCACGCAGTTGGCCACGGGCGCGACCGCGTACTGGGCCGCCCCGCCGGCCGTGGTCACGCCGATCGCGGCCCAGCGCTCGCACATGTTGTTGTGGCCGTCGCGGCAGAAGCGGCACTCGTAGCAGTACAGGGACGGGTCCACCGCGACCTGGTCGTCGACCGCGACCTCGGTGACCCGGCTGCCGGTCCCGACCACCCGGCCGGCGAACTCGTGCCCCGGCACGATCGGCAGGCTGGGCGCGAACTCGCCCTGCAGGATGTGCAGATCGGTACCGCAGATCCCGCACGCGGCGACCTCCACGACCACGTCGCGCGGGCCCGGAGCCGGGTCGGGGACCTCGGTGACGACGGCGCGGCCCACGGACTCGATGACGGCGGCCTTCATTTCACGGCTCCCAACGACAGGCCCTGGACCAGCTTGTCCTGGGCGGCGAACCCCGCGGCGAGCACCGGCAGGGAGACGACGAGCGACGCGGCGCACACCTTGGCCAGGAACAGGCCCTGGCTGGTGATGAAGCCGGTCAGGAAGACGGGCGCGGTCTCCGCGACCACCCCGGTCAGCACCCGGGCGAACAACAGCTCGTTCCAGCTGAAGATGAAGCAGATCAGCGAGGTGGCCGCGATGCCCGGCAGCGCGATCGGCGCGACCACGCGGGCCAGGATCACCGGCAGCGGTGCCCCGTCCACCCGCGCCGCCTCGATGACGGCGACCGGCACCTCGGCGAGGAAGGACTGCATCATCCACACCGCTATCGGCAGGTTCATCGACGTGTAGAGGACGACCAGCAGCCAGATGTTGTCCAGCAGCCCGGCGTCCTTCGCGAACAGGTACAGCGGCAGCAGGCCCGCCACGGCCGGAAGCATCTTGGTGGACAGGAAGAAGAACAGGACGTCGGTCCACTTCCTCACCGGCCGGATGGACAGCGCGTAGGCCGCCGGGAGCGCCAGCACCAGCACGAACAGGGTGGAGGCCAGCGAGGCGACCGCGGAGTTGATCAGCGCGGGCCAGGGGCTGGCGCCGCCGGCCGCGCCGAAGAACTCCCGGTAGCCGTCCAGGGTGAGCGGGGCGGCGAAGGACGGCGGGTTGGTCGCCGCGTCCGCCTCGGAGTGGAACGAGGTCAGCACCATCCAGGCGATGGGCAGGAAGAAGACGATGCCGGCCAGCCAGGCCACCAGGCCCAGACCGAGCCCACCGCGCCCGGTGCGCCGCGCGGAGGCGGCGGTGGTGGAGCTCATCGGGACACCTCCTCGCGGAACAGGGACGACACCACGCGCAGCGCGAAGGTGGCGATGACGATGGAGCCGATGACGACCAGGACACCCGCCGCCGACGCGAGGCCGTTCTCATGGGCCTGGTAGAAGCTCTGGTAGACGGTGTACGGCAGGTTCGCGGTGCCGAGACCGCCGGAGGTGAGCGTGAACACCGCGTCGAAGTTCTGCACGATGTAGATGGATCCCAGCAGCGCGCCCAGTTCCAGGTAGCGGCGCAGGTGCGGGAGGGTGAGGTGGCGGAAGATTTGCCAGTCGCTCGCCCCGTCCACCCGGGCGGCCTCGATCTGCTGCTGGTCCCGGCTCTGCAGTCCGGCCAGCAGGATCAGCATCATGAACGGCGTCCACTGCCACACCAGCGAAGCCTCCACCGCGAGCAGCGGGGTGTTGGAGACCCAGTCCGGCTGTGGGCCGCCCACATAGTGCAGCAACCCGTTGAGCAGGCCGTACTCCGGGTTGTAGAGCACGTGTTTCCAGAGCAGGGCGGCGGCCACCGGTACCACCAGGAACGGCGCGATCAGCAGGGTGCGGACCACACCCCGGCCCTTGAACCTCCGGTCCAGCAGCAGCGCGAGCACCAGACCGAGGACCAGGCTGGCGATCACCACGGAGGCGGTGAGCAGCACGGTCACCCACACCGAGTGGCGCAGGTCGGCGTCGGTGAGTACCTGCCCGTAGTTGTCGAACCACGTGAAACGGCGAGCCTTGGGGTAGAGCGCGTTCCAGTCGAAGAACGAGATCACCAGCGTCGCCACGAACGGCAGCTGGGTCACGACGATCATGAACACCAGGGCAGGCAGGAGCGGGGCGCGGGTGGCCCAGGCCCGCAGCCGGGCCGGGGGGCGCCGGATAGAGGGGGCGGAGTCGGCCGCGAGCGGGGCCGTCGTCGTCGCTGTCATCGTCCCTCGTACTCCTCGGAGATCTGCTCGGCGAGCTGCTGGGACCTGCGCAGGGCGGAGTCGACCGACTGGCGGCCGGCGATGGCCGCGCTGATCTGCTGGGACACCTTGGTACCGAGGTCGGTGAACTCGGGGATGCCGACGAACTGGATGCCGGGCGCGGGGCGCGGCTGCACGCCGGGGTCGGTGGGCCGGGCGTTCTCGATGGCCTCCTTGGTCATCTCCTGGAAGGAGGCGGCCTCCTCGCGGTACTCCGGGTTGGAGTAGGTGGAAGCACGCTTGCCGGCCGGGGCGTTGGCCCAGCCGCTGGTGTCGCCGACCAACTGCTCGTACTCCTTGCCGGAGGCCCAGGAGACGAACTTCCACGCCTTGTCGGGGTTGCGGGAGGCTTGCTGGATGCCCCAGGCCCAGGTGTAGAGCCAGCCGGATGAGCTGGTCTTCTCCACCGGGGCGGGTGCGTAGCCGAGCTTGCCCTTGACCGGTGAGCCGCTGCCCTCAAGGAGTCCGGCCGCGGAGGTGGCGTCATACCACATGGCGGTCTTGCCCTGGGTCATGTTGTTCAGGCACTCGGCGAAACCGGACTGTGCGGCACCGGACTCGCCGTGCTCGCGGACCAGGTCCACATAGAACGTGACGGCCTTCTCGAACTCGGGGGAGTCCAGACGGGCCTTCCAGTCCTTGTCGAACCAGGTGCCGCCGAAGGTGTTCACCACAGTGGTCAGCGGGGCCATGACCTCGCCCCAGCCGGGCAGTCCGCGCAGACAGATGCCCTTCATGCCGGGCCTGGCGCCGTCCGCCTTCGCGGCGAGGTCGGCCACCTGCTGCCAGGTCGGATGCGCGGGCATCTTCAGGCCCTTGGCCGCGAAGACGTCCTTCCGGTACATCAGGAAGGACGACTCGCCGTAGAAGGGCTGTCCGTAGAGCTTGTGGTCGTCGCCGGTGAGCGACTGCCGCATGGGCTTGAGCACGTCCTGCTCGTCGTACGCGTGGTCCTTCGCCACATAGCCGTCCATGTCGTGCAGCCAGCCGTTGCGGGCGTAGATCGGGATCTCGTAGTTGGACAGCGTGGCCACGTCGTACTGGCCGGCCTGGTTGGCGAAGTCCTGGCTGATCTTGTCGCGGACGTCGTTCTCGGGCAGCACGGTGAAGTTGACCCTGATGCCCGTCTCCTTGGTGAAGTGGGCGCGGGTCAGCTTCTGCAACTCGGTCATCTGCGGGTTGTTGACCATCAGTACGTTGATGGAATCGCCGCCGGAACCGGCCCCGCCCGCGCCGGCCCAGCAGCCGGAGAGAAGCGGGGCGAGCAGCGTCCCTGCGGCGGCCACGGCGAACGTGGTTCGCGGCCTCCGTCGGCTCGGGGTGCGCATGGTTCGCTCCTGGAGGTATGGGGACAAGGAGGGCATGGCCGCGCGTACGGGTGCCCTCCGGGGGAGTGGTGGTGCCAAAGGCCGTGTGGTGCGGTGCTGTGTCAGACCCGGATGACCTGTGGCCCCAGGAGGGAGTAGCGGTGGGCCTCGGCCGCCGGGAGCTGGGTGCTGGTGACGATCGCGTCCACCGCGCCCACCTCCGCGAACCGGCAGAAGCTCACGGCCCCGAACTTGGTGTGCACCCCGGCGAAGACCGTCCGCCGGGCGGCCCTGATGGCCTGCGCCTTCACCTCGCTCACGGCGGGGTCGGGCGTGGTCAGACCGTGTTCGCGGGAGATGCCGTTGGCGCCGAGGAAGGCGAGGTCCACCACGAAGCCGGCCAGCATCTTGGTCGTCCAGTGGTCGACAGTGGCGAGCGTGCCCGCCCGGACCCGGCCGCCCAGCAGCAGGACCGACACGTTCCCGGCCTCGGCCAGGGCACCCGCGACGGGCAGCGAGGCGGTCACCACGGTCAGCGCCCGGCCGGTCGGCAGGGCCTCGGCGATGAGCTGGGGGGTGAAGCCCTCGTCGACGAAGACCGTCTCCGCGTCCCCGAGCAGCTCGGCCGCGGCGGCCGCGATCCTGCGCTTCTCGGGTACGTGGCTGGTGGCGCGGAAGGCGAGCGTGGTCTCGAAGCCCGCGCTCTCCACCGGGTAGGCGCCGCCGTGGGTACGGCGGACCAGCCCGTGGTCCTCCAGCGCGCGCAGGTCCCGCCGGATGGTCTCCTTGGCCACGCCCAGCTCGTCGGCGAGCGCGGTGACGTCGACGGCACCGGTGGCCCGCGCCGCGCGCACGATCTCGCGCTGCCGTTCCTCGGCCGTCCTGGTGTTCATGTCGTCACCCGCTCTCGCCGTCGAGATGCCCGCTGGGATGCCCGTTCGGGCCCTGGGGGAAGTTCTACAGCGGACGCGCGGCGCTGACCAGGTCTGTTCCGTGCCCGATCCTGCCCGTGTGTGCCCGGCCGCCGCCCGCCGTGCCCGCCTCGGACCTGGGCGGCAGCGGGGTCCGGGGTGGGAGCGGGCGGGACACATGCCCGAACGCGACCTGGGGCGCGCCCGTTCGGTGCCCGCCCGCGATCGTTTTCGGCCTGGGGACGTCCGGTGGCGGGGTCAGTACGGCCAGATCGGCGGGTCGGTGAGGAAGTGGCCGCCGAGGCGGTCGTGGGCCGGGTCGGCGGGGTCGGGTTCGCCCTGCTCGGCGAGGAGCTTCGCGGCGTACGGCTCGGAGTCGTCCTCGGGGGCGTAGCCGAGGGCGCGGGCGGAGGTGAGGTCCCACCACAGGCGGGTGTTGGCGGAGGAGCCGTAGACCACCGTGTGGCCCACGTCCCCGGCGGTCAGGGCCGCGTGGAAGAGGCGGGCCGCGTCGGCGGGGCTCAGCCAGATCGAGAGCATGCGCACGCTGGTGGGCTCCGGGAAGCAGGAGCCGATGCGGACGGAGACGGTCTCGATGCCGTGCCGGTCCCAGTAGAGCTGGGCGAGGTCCTCGCCGAAGCACTTGGAGAGGCCGTAGAAGGTGTCCGGGCGGTGCGGGGTGTCCACCGGGACAAGGGGGTCCTCGGGCGCCGGGACGGGGGTGTCGCCGACCGCGTGGTTGGAGGAGGCGAAGACCACGCGGGGGACGCCTTCGAGCCGGGCGGCCTCGTAAAGGTGGTACGTGCCCTCGATGTTGGCCTTCAGGATCTTCTCGAACGGTGCCTCCAGGGAGATGCCGGCCAGGTGCAGCACCGCGTCCGTGCCGCGTACCGCCCGGCGCAGGGCGTCCAGGTCGGCGAGGTCCGCGGTGACGGCGTCCGGGGCGCCGGGGACGGGGCGGGCGTCGAGCAGGCGGAGGTCGTAGCCGTGGGCCGGGAGCAGGGAGCGCATCAGGGTGCCCAGGCCGCCTGCGGCGCCGGTGACGAGGAGAGTGCGGGGGGCGGGCATGGGGGGGCTCCTTGCGTGGTGCGGCCATGACGGGTGTCCACCTGCCCGGTGAGGCCGCAGAGTACGAGCCGGGTCGGCCTTCTTCCGGTGGTGAGGCCCGCGGGACCTCCCCGCGCACTTCGGGGCCGCCCGCCGCGAACGGTGTCCCGCCCGGCGGGGCACTGGCTTGATCTCGATCCTGCAACAGCCGTCGCGCGACGGCGCTTACGCGCGTAGAACACCTGTCATGCATAATTCACTGCGGATCGCGGCCGCCACGGCCGCCTGTGCGCTTGCCGGGGGTGCGCTGTACGGCGCCGGGGCGGCCACCGCCGGACAGTCGACGGCGAACTCCACGCACGAGCCGTACAACATCGGTCTCCTGGTGAAGGACATCGACACCTACTACGGCACCACCGCCGACAGCGCGGGCAAGTACCAGGCGTCGCCCACCAGCCCGTACGCCGAGGACCTGGCGCGGATCGACGCCGACGCCAAGCGGTACATCGACAAGGCGGCCCGCAAGGCCCACCACCGGGGCGAGAAGCCGGCCGTGGTGTTCGACATCGACGACACCCTGCTGCTGAGCCTCGACTACGAGAAGCGCTACAACTACACGTACGACTCCGCCACCTGGAACGAGTACGTGAACCGCGCCGACCGCCCTGAGGTGTTCGGCAGCCCGGAGCTGGTGCGGTACGCCACCGCCAAGGGCGTCACGGTGTTCTACAACTCCGGACTGAGCGAGTCCCAGCGCGCCGGTGCCGTGGAGAACCTGAAGAAGGTCGGCGCCGACGTCAACCTGGACGCCGGCCACATGTTCCTCAAGGACAAGGCCAACCCGCCGGCCTACCTGTCCGGCTGTGCCACGCCGGGCACCTGGACCTGCACCACCGTCCAGTACAAGGGCGGCACCCGCAAGCACATCGAGCAGGACCTCGGGTACGAGATCATCGCCAACTTCGGCGACCAGTACTCCGACCTGGACGGCGGCTACGCCGACCGCACGTACAAGCTGCCCAACCCGACGTACTTCGTCTCCTGACGGACGTGATCGACCCGGCGGCGCTCAGCTCTGCCTGAGCGCCGCCGCCATCATCGCCCGCGCCACCGGAGCGGCGAGCCCGTTGCCGCTGACCTCCGAGCGGGCGGCGCCGGACTGCTCCACCATCACCGCCACGGCGACCTCCTTGCCCGTGCTGTCCGACTTGCCGTACGCCGTGAACCAGGCGTACGGCGTCGCACTGTTGTTGGGGCCGTGCTGGGCGGTGCCGGTCTTGCCGCCGACCGTCACCCCGTCGATGAGCGCGTTGCGGCCGGTCCCGTCCCGGACCACCGTCTGCATCGCGGACCGGAGCTGCTCGGCGGTTCGGGTGCTGACGATCCGCTCGCGGCCGGCGTCGCCGAAGTCCTCCAGCACATCGCCGTCGCCCGTGGTGAGCCGAGACACCATATGAGGCGCCACCAGCTCGCCGCCGTTCGCTATGGCGGAGGACACCATGGCCATCTGGAGCGGAGTGGCGGTGACGTCGTACTGCCCGATGCCCGACAACGCGGTGAGCGCCTTGTCCATATGGGCCGGATATACGCTCGGGTACGCCCGCACCGGGACGTCCAGCTGGTCGTCGTCGAAGCCGAACTTCTCCGCCATGGCCCGCACCTTGTCCTGGCCCAGGTCGACGGCGAGCTTGCCGAAGACGTTGTTGCAGGAGTACTGCAGGGCCACCCGGATCGAGGCGTTCTCGCAGGGCGCGGCGGTGTTCTCGTTCGGCAGCTCGCGGGTGGTGCCCGGCGGGGTGTAGGGCACCGGGCTGTCGGTGGGCCGGTCCACGTCCGGGTACAGCCCGTTCTCCAGCGCGGCCGCGGCGACGACCAGCTTGAAGGTGGAGCCGGGCGGCAGCGGCTGCCGTATCGCCCGGTTGACCAGCGGCTTCTCCTTGTCGGTGGTGAGTTTCTGCCAGGCCGTCCCGGCCGTGTTCGCGGCGGTCAGCGCCGAGGGGTCGTAGGACGGCGTCGAGACCATGGCGAGGATCTCGCCGGTCTTCGGGTCGATCGCCACCGCCCCGCCCTTGTTGCCGCCCAGCGCCCGCGCGCCGGCCTTCTGCACGGCCGGGTCGATCGTGGTGATCACCTCGCCCGGATCGGCCCGCCGCCCGGTGACGGTGTCCATGACCGTGCGCAGCCGGGTGTCCGTGCCGTTGAGCAGATCGGCGTAGACGCCCTCGAGCTGCGTGGGGGCGTACGCCTGCGAGGCGTAACCGGTGACCGCCGCGTACAGCGGGCCGTCGGTGTACGTGCGCCGGTAGGCGAGATCGCTCCCGCCGACCCGGCCGGAACCGGTGACCGCCTTGCCGCCCACGACGATGTCGCCGAGCGGGCGTGAGTAGGTGCCGATGGCGTTCCGGCGGTTGTCGGGGGAGTCCGCGAGCGCCTTGCCGTCGTAGAACTGCACCCAGGTCGCCCGGAGCAGCAGGGCGAGTACGAGGAACAGGGTGAAGACGGCGGCGCGCCTGATCGTCTTGTTCATGGCGCAGGGGAAGACGGGCCGGACGCCCGGTTCCGTTCCCGTCCGGCCACGGTTCTCATCGCATGTTCAGATTTACCGTGCCGGTCTGGGGTGCCCTGCTCACAGCCGTCGCGTCGCCAGCGTCAGCCGGTCCCGCGCGTCCATCAGGGCGTCCTTGATCATTTGTTCGTGCGCCGGGGTCGGCCGGCCACCGGCACCGAGCAGCTCACGGCGTCCCGGGCCGGGGTCCGGTACGGCACGGCGACGCCGAAGCAGCGCAGGCCGAGGGTGTTCTCCTCGCGGTCCACGGCGTACCCCTGCGCACGGACGCGGTGCAGCTCGGCGATCAGTTCCTCCCGGTCGGTCACCGTGTGTTCGCTGAGCGCGGGGAGCTTCTCCGGCAGCAGCGCCCGGACCTGGTCGTCGGTGTGCGTGGCGAGCAGTGCCTTGCCCAGCGAGGTCGCGTGCGCGGGGAACCGGCGGCCGACGCGGGTGAAGGGGCGCAGAGGGCATCATCAATGGCACCGCGCTTACCAGCAGTGATACACGTACGGTCTGGGACAATCTGCAGGAGCCGGAGTACAACATCCCCTCCGTCGCCTACCTGACCCTCTACAACGCCCACCAGCTTGGCATTGCGCGCCCTGACCTGAGCACGGGATCGGCTGATACGCAGGCGCTGCTGGCTCGCTACAACCGCACCGGCGACAAGGCCGAACAATACGGTCGTGAGCTGATCGGTCTGTACAACGTCCTCGAAAACTACAACATGCTCAGCCGTGCCAGCTGAGAAGCGGAGACGCATGAAGAACACGCAGCCGTGGAAATCCTTCGTCCCTGCGGCGGTTAACTTCCTGCTCGGCATCCCGGCGATCGTGCCGATCTTCCTGGTCTGGTACGTCCTGTCCAATGGCCCCCTAGCCGATCTCGGCTGGACCAGCCGGAATCCGAACGAGGACGATGGGATGTTGCTCTGGTTGGTAATTGTCATCCCCGTCGTGGCCTGTTTCGGCGGGCTCTGGGCGCTGGTCAACTTCTGGCTGCGACGCAAGGTGCTTGATACCCCGGCCCCGTACCCGTACTGGTTGGTGTGTGTGACGGCGACTCTTGCCCCGTTCTTTGTGGGAATCGGAATCGGCTGAACACGCATCCAGGGAGGATTACATGAACAGCATCAGCCGACAGGGAACCAGCGTGGAGAACGGAATAACACGGCGATCAGTCGTGAGAGCCGCGCCCGTACGGGGAGGTGCTGTGCGGGGCGGGGAGATCGTCGCGATCGCCTCGTTCCGGACTCCGGAGGGCGAGCCGGTGGACACGGTGAAGCTGTACCAGTTCCACGTCTCGCCGGACCACTGGCGCGCGGGCCTCGGCAGCGCCCTGCACGCCGCCTGCGCCGAGCGGTGGGTCGCCGCCGGCAGGCGGACCGCCGTGCTCGACGTGCACGCGGACAACCGGCGCGCCCAGGCGTTCTACGCCTGCCGGGGCTGGGTGCCCGACCCGGAGAGGCCGCCCGCCGAGGACGACCACCACCTGTTCCTGCGCTGGACACCGCCGGGGAATGAACGAACCTGCTTGAACGTTCATGTACTGGACGGAGAGAGCCCCCGTCCGGTACGCACGAGCGGAAGAGAGCCCTGAAGATGCGCGTCGAGATCTGGTCCGACATCGCCTGTCCCTGGTGCTACGTCGGCAAGGCACGCTTCGAGAAGGCGCTCGCCGCGTTCCCGCACCGCGACGAGGTCGAGGTCGTGCACCGCTCCTTCGAGCTGGACCCCGGCCGCGCCAAGGGCGACGTCCAGCCGGTGCTCGACATGCTCACCCGCAAGTACGGAATGAGCGCGGCCCAGGCCGAGGCCGGCGAGGACAACCTCGGCGCCCAGGCCGCCGCCGAGGGGCTCGACTACCGCACCCGCGGCCGCGACCACGGCAGCACCTTCGACCTGCACCGCCTGCTGCACTTCGCCAAGGAGCAGGGCAGGCAGGAAGCGCTGCTGGACCGCCTCTACCGGGCCAACTTCGCCGACGAGCAGTCGGTGTTCACCGGTGGCGACGACCACCTGGTGGAGCTGGCCACCGAGGCCGGCCTGGACGCCGACGCCACCCGCGCGGTCCTCGCCGACCCCACCGTCTACGCCGACGAGGTCCGCGCCGACGAGCGCGAGGCCGCACAGCTCGGTGCGAACGGCGTCCCCTTCTTCGTCCTCGACCGAACCTACGGCGTCTCCGGCGCCCAGCCCGCCGAGGTCTTCACCCAGGCCCTCACTCAGGCGTGGGGCGACCGCTCCCCGTTGAAGGCGGTCGTCCAGGACGACGCCGGCACCTGTGGCCCCGACGGCTGCGCGGTGCCCCAGCAGGGCTGACGCATAAGGGTTGCTTGGGCACACCCTGTAGAGATGCGCGATGGACGACGGCCTCCGGGCGCCGCACAGTGGACCCATGGAGACCACGGAGACCACGGAGACGTTCGAGAGCCTCGTCCGCGCCGAGTTCGCCCCGGTCGGAGCCTTCCTCAACACCGCCAGCAACGGCCTGCTGCCCGCCCGCGCCGTCGCCGCCCTGCACGAGGCGGCCCTGCTGCGGGCGCAGGGGCAGCCGCTGACCGCGCTCTGGGAGGCGGTGGAGGCGTGCCGGGCCGCCTACGCCCGGCTCGCCGAGGTGCCCGTCGAACGGGTGGCGCTCGGCGCCTCGGTCGCCGCGCACGGCGGGGTGCTCGCCGCCTCGCTCCCGCCCGGCTCCGAAGTCCTGACCGCCGAGGACGACTTCGCCTCCGTGCCCAACCCCTTCCACGTCCGGGGCGATCTCAAGGTCCGCGCGGTGCCCGTGGAGCGGATCGCCGAGTCCGTCCGGCCCGGCACCGCGCTCGTCGCCGTCAGCGCCGCCCAGTCCGCCGACGGCAGGGTGGCCGACCTGCCCGCGCTGCGCGAGGCCGCCGCCATCCACGGTGCGCGTACCTACGTGGACTTCTCCCAGGCGGCCGGGTGGCTGCCGATGGAGGCGGGGGAGTGGGACTTCACGGCGTCGGTGTCCTACAAGTGGCTGCTCGGCCCGCACGGCGTCGCCTTCTTCGTCGTGCCCGAGGACTTCGGCGGGCTCACCCCGCTGCTCGCGAGCTGGGTCGCGGGCGAGCGGCCGTGGGACAGCTGCTACGGCCCCGTCACCGAACTCGCCCACACCGCCAGGCGGTTCGACCTCAGTCCCGCCCTCTTCTGCTATCCCGCGCTGCGCCGCTCCCTGGAGCTCATCGAGGAACTGGGCGTGCCGGCCATCCAGGCCCACGACACCGCCCTGGCCGACCGCTACCGGGCCGGGCTCGCCGCGCTGGGCCACGAGGCGCTGCCCGCGCCGGGCTCCGCGATCGTCTCGGTGCCGGGTCTCGGCTCCCGCCGGCCGGAGCTGAGCCGCGCCGGCATCGAGGTGTCCGCCCGGGCGGGCAACCTGCGGGCGTCCTTCCACCTCTACAACACGGAGGCGGACGTCGACCGTCTGCTGGACGCGCTCTCGGGCTGAGCTCTCCCCGCCCGCGGACATGACCGGGCCGGTGCCTCCCGTCCCACACGAAGAGGCACCGGCCCGGTGACAAGGGTCGGGCGAGGGCTACCGCACCGGAGTGAAGTCCCGCGCGCCGATGAACTCCGGCCTGCGCACCGGCGCCGCGAACGGCTCCACCGCCGTGTTCTCCACGCTGTTGAACACGATGAAGACGTTGCTGCGCGGGAACGGCGTGATGTTGTCGCCGGAGCCGTGCATGCAGTTGCAGTCGAACCACGTGGCGGAGCCCCCGGCGCCGGTGAACAGGCGGATGCCGTGCTCACCGGCCATCTCGGTCAGCGCCTCGTCGGACGGGGTGCCCGCGTCCTGCATCTGGAGCGACTTCTTGTAGTTGTCCTTCGGGGTGGCGCCGGCGCAGCCCAGGTACGTCTTGTGCGACCCCGGCATGATCATGAGGCCGCCGTTGGTGTCGTAGTTCTCGGTCAGCGCGATCGAGACGGACACCGTACGCATGTTGGGCAGCCCGTCCTCGGCGTGCCAGGTCTCGAAGTCCGAGTGCCAGTAGAACCCGCTGGCCCCGAAACCGGGCTTGACGTTGATCCGCGACTGGTGGACGTAGACGTCCGAGCCGAGGATCTGCCGGGCACGGCCGACCACCCGCTCGTCGTGCACCAGGTTGGCGAACAGCTCGCTGAGGCGGTGCACCTCGAAGACGGAGCGGATCTCCCCGGACTTCGGCTCGACGATCGAGCGCTCGTCGGCGCGGATCGCCGGGTCGCCGACCAGCCGTTCCAGCTCCCGCCGGTAGACCTGCACCTCGGCGGGGGTGATGATCTGGTCGACGGTGAGGAAGCCGTCGCGCTCGAACCCCTCCAGCTCGGCCGCCTGGATCGGGCCCGGCGTGTCGGGGGAACCCCAGACGACCGGGTCCTTGCGCGGGATGCGGACCTCGGTCGCGCCCCGGCTCGGGTACAGGTCGGTGGGGGCGGTGGTGAGCGTGGTCATGGTCCTCACGCCTCCTCGGGCTCGGTGAGCAACGGGTAGACGCCGTTCTCGTCGTGGTCCTCCCGGCCCGTCACGGGCGGGTTGAACACGCAGATGCAGCGGAAGTCCTCCTTCACCCGCAGCGTGTGGCGCTCGTGCCCGTTCAGCAGGTACATGGTGCCGGGCGTGATGGTGTACACCTGCCCGTCCTCGTGGTCGGTCAGCTCGGCCTCGCCCTCCGTGCAGACGACGGCCTCGATGTGGTTGGCGTACCACATCGACGTCTCGGTCCCGGCGTACAGGACCGTCTCGTGCAGGGAGAAGCCGACCCGCTCCTTGGCGAGCACGATGCGCTTGCTCTCCCAGGTACCCGATTTGGCCTTCACATGCCGGTCGGTGCCCTCGATGTCCTTGAACGAACGGACGATCACGGTGTCTCCTCCTCTTTACTGGCCGGTAGGACGGTCTAGCCGGTCAGGCGGTCTGGCTCATCAGGCGGTCTGGCTGGTCGGGCCGGTCAGGCGGTCTCGCGGACGGCGCGGGCGAGGATGCTCAGGCCCTCGTCCAGCTCCTGTGGGGTGATGGTCAGCGCGGGCAGCAGCTTGACGACCTCGCCCTGCGGGCCCGACGTCTCGATCAGCAGCCCCAGCTCGAAGGCGCGCCTGGCCACACGCGAGGCACGGTCGCTGCGGTGGAACTCCAGGCCCCACACCAGCCCGCGCCCGCGGTACTCCTTCACGTCGGCGAGGTTCTCCTCGGCGATGGAGATCAGCTCCCGCTCGACCTGCTCACCGCGCGTACGGGTCTGCTTCTCCATCGCGGCGCCGTCGGCCCAGTACGTCTCCAGCGCGGCCGTGGCGGTGACGAACGCCGGGTTGTTGCCGCGGAAGGTGCCGTTGTGCTCGCCCGGCTCCCAGATGTCCAGCTCCGGCTTGAACAGGCACAGCGACATCGGCAGGCCGTAGCCGGAGATCGACTTGGAGACCGTGACGATGTCCGGGGTGATCCCCGCCTCCTCGAAGGAGAAGAACGCGCCGGTGCGGCCGCAGCCCATCTGGATGTCGTCGACGATCAGCAGCATGTCCTGCCGCTCGCACAGCTCCTTCAGCGCGCGCAGCCACTCGGGCCGTGCCACGTTGATGCCGCCCTCGCCCTGCACGGTCTCGACGATCACCGCGGCCGGCTTGTTCAGGCCGGAGCCCTGGTCCTCCAGCAGCCGTTCGAACCACAGGAAGTCCGGCACGGTGCCGTCGAAGTAGTTGTCGAACGGCATCGGGGTGCCGTGCACCAGCGGGACGCCGGCGCCGGCCCGCTTGAAGGCGTTGCCGGTGACCGCGAGCGAGCCCAGGGACATGCCGTGGAAGGCGTTGGTGAACGACACGATCGCCTCGCGGCCCTTCACCTTCCGGGCCAGCTTCAGCGCGGACTCCACCGCGTTGGTGCCCGTCGGGCCCGGGAACATGACCTTGTAGGGCAGGTCGCGCGGCCGCAGGACCAGGTCCTGGAAGGTCTGGAGGAAGGTCCGCTTGGCCGTGGTCGACATGTCCAGGCCGTGGGTCACCCCGTCGCGGTCCAGGTAGTCGATCAGCGCCCTTTTGAGCACCGGGTTGTTGTGGCCGTAGTTGAGCGAGCCGGCCCCGGCGAAGAAGTCGAGGTAGGCGTGGCCGTCCTCGTCGTACATCCTGCTGCCCCGCGCCTGGTCGAACACGACGGGCCAGCCGCGGCAGTAGCTGCGGACCTCGGACTCAACCGTCTCGAAGACGCTCAGGTCGGGCTGGGTGATGGTCACGGTGATTCGCTCCTCGGGGGACGTCAGTGCGCCGGGACGTGGGTCAGCGGGCCTATGCGGTACAGCACTTCGGGGTCGTGCGGGCCGTCCGGGAACAGCTCCTCACCGAACAGGACCTCGCGGGTCAGCCCGGCGCCGTGGCGCTCGGCGAACGAGGTGAACAGCCGCTCGGACGCGGTGTTGCCGGGGGTGATGGTCGTCTCCACATCCGTCACGCCCCGCTCGGCGGCGAGCCGCGCGGTCAGCCCGTCCAGCAGCGCGGCGGCGACGCCCTTGCCGCGCTGGGAACCGTCCACGGCCACCTGCCAGACGAGCAGCGTGTGCGGACGGTCCGGGCGGACGTAGCCCGTGACGAACCCGACCGGCTCGCCGTCCGCGCCGCGGGCCACCGCAGAGGTGTCGGCGAAGTCACGGCACCACAGCAGATAGCTGTACGAGGAGTTCAGGTCGAGCTTTTTCGAGTCCTTGGCGAGATGCCACAGTGCGGCGCCGTCGGTGACCGCGGGTTTGTCGATGAGCAGGTCGGCGGATGCGGAAGTCATACGGCCTGAATTTAGCGAGGCGAATTGCGAAATGCACGGAGGCAATCTGGTCGGGGTCTGGACCTGTCGGCGGTATGCCTGGTTTGACCTGTGTCAAAGCGGGACGAAAAGCCCTCCGTGTGGAGTGCGTCACAGAACGGAAAACTGCTGGAAACCGGAGTTGTTTAGCTCTGCAAAAACCGGGCAGGAGAAAAGGGCTGAGCGTCATCGGGTTAATTCACGGGGAATTCACGTCATATGGATGAGTGGCTGAAGTGGTGGCCGGAAATGAAAGCGGCCCGCGCGGGAACACGCGGGCCGCTCGTCGGTGCCGTGGGTCAGAGCACGAACTCGTCCACCGCCGCCGCTGCCGCCGCGGTGTCCACCGTCAGCCCCTGTGCGGCGAGCGCCGTGCCCAGCGCCGTCAGCGCGCGGCGCACCACCTGCGGCGTGGCGTCGGGTCCGTAGTGGTTCACCCGGATCATCTCCCTGGCCAGCGCCCCGCCGCCGGCGGCCAGCGGCAGCCCCGGGTCGCTCTCCAGCGCCCGTGCCACCAGCTCCGAGGCCACCGTTCCCTCCGGCGCCCGAAGCGTGGTCGCCACCGGCGCCGCGTCCCGCTCCTCGCGCACGTACGGCCCGAGCCCGCCGCCCAGGGCGAGCGCACCGGCCCGCGTAGCCCGCGCGAGGTCACGGTGCCGGGCCGTCACGGCGTCCAGGCCGTCCGCCTCGATCCGCTCCACACAGGCCTCCAGCGCCAGCATCTCCAGCTGCGCCGGGGCGTGCGGGAGCGCCTTGCGGCCGGCGTCGATCCAGCGCTCCTTCCAGTCCAGCAGGGAGAGGTAGGAGCGGCGCGGGGCGGCGGGGTTGGCGGCCATCCGCTCCCAGGCCCGCTCGCTCACCGAGATCGCGGAGACGCCGGCGGGCCCGCCCATCGCCTTCTGCGCGCCGATCACACACAGGTCCACGCCCCACGCGTCCGGCAGCACCGGCTCGGCGCCGACCGAGGCGACCGCGTCCAGGTAGAAGAGGGCCCCCTGCTCCCGTACCGCCTCGCCGATCTCCGCGACCGGGTTGGTGTTGCCGGTGGCCGCCTCCGCGTGCACCAGGGAGACGAAGTCGATCTCCGGGTGCGCGGCGAAGGCCGCCCGGACCTGGTCCGCGGTGACCGCCGAGTCGAACGGCACCGCGAGGTCGTGCACGGTGGCGCCGGAGTCGCGCAGCCAGTCCCCGAAGGTCTGGCCGTACGGGCCGGTGATCACGTTCAGTGCCACGGTGCCCGGACCGGCGGCCGCGCGGATCGCGCCTTCCAGCGGCAGCAGCGCCTCGCCCTGGGTGATCAGTACGTCCTGCCGGGTGTCCAGCAGCCGGGCCACCCGGTCCTCGATGGCGGCGAACCGCGCGGCGGTCAGCGGGGGCAGGTCGAGGAGGGGATGGGTCACGGCGGGTGCCTTCTTCGCTCACGAGGTCCACGGGGCCGGCCCCGGCGGGCCGACGGTGACGAGGGTAACGGGCGGCCTCCACGCCGTTCTGACCGGCGACATCTTAGGCTGGACGGCCGCGAAACCATCAGATTGATTTGAGAGGCCCAAACCTCTCCTTATAATCGGAACCCACAGTTCCCCGGATCGGGAGATTCCCCCCATGAAGACCCTCCTTCG
The DNA here is from genome assembly GCF_053596035.1 of Streptomyces sp. NPDC001781. Classification (NCBI taxonomy): domain Bacteria; kingdom Bacillati; phylum Actinomycetota; class Actinomycetes; order Kitasatosporales; family Streptomycetaceae; genus Streptomyces; species Streptomyces sp. NPDC001781. The sequence goes on from NZ_JBSFFI010000019.1 coordinate 46,670, forward strand.
GCGCCGGCCCCGAGTGCTGGCGGCCATCACCGCGACGGCCGCGATCGCGCTCGTCGCCGGCTGCTCCTCCTCGGGCGACGGGGGCGGGAAGACCACCGTCAAGGGGGTCCACCTCGCCAACGGCGGAGCGCTGACCGTCTGCACCCACCTGCCCTACCCGCCGTTCCAGTCGGTGGTCGACGGCAAGGTGCAGGGTTTCGACGTCTCCCTGATCGACCTGGTCGCGGGGGACCTGGGCGTCAAGCAGAAGATCGTGGACACGCCGTTCGAGAACTTCAAGACCGGCGCCTTCCTCAACTCCGGCCAGTGCGACCTGGCCGCGGCGGGCATGACGATCACCGACGAGCGCAAGAAGAACGTCGACTTCTCCGACCCGTACTTCGAGGCCACGCAGGCCGTACTGGTCGACAGGAAGAGCGGTGTCAAGTCGCTGGCGGACCTCAAGGGCAAGAAGCTCGGGGCGCAGGCGCAGACCACCGGTGAGGACCTCGCCAAGAGCAAGGGCCTCGACCCGGTCTCCTTCCACTCCTCGGACGCTGTCCTCAACGGCCTGCGCACCGGGCAGGTCCAGGCCGTGGTCATCGACTACCCGGTGGTCCAGGGCTGGCTGAAGGACAAGGCCAACGCCTCCGCCTTCCAGGTGGTGGACAACATCAACACCGGTGAGCAGTACGGCTTCACGGTGAAGAAGGGCAACACCGCCCTGCGCGACGCGATCAACAAGGCGCTCGCCCGCGCCAAGTCCGACGGCGAGTACAAGAAGATCTACGAGAAGTGGATCGGCCCGTACGACCCGTCCGCCGCCTCCCCCTCCGCGGGCTCCTGAGCCGATGGCCGACACGGACACCCGCATCCAGCCCCGCAGGAAGGGCCTGACCCGCAGGCAGCGGCGCAGGCTCTCGCGCGGCGCGCAGTACGTCGTCTTCGTCGCCGCGGTCCTCGCCTTCGCGTTCTCCGCCGACTGGGGACGGCTGAAGAACCAGTTCGCGCAGCTGCCCATCGCCGAGCAGATGTTCCCGGACATCATCACGCTGGCGCTGAAGAACACCGTGCTCTACACGCTGTCCGGCTTCGTCGTCGGGCTCGTGCTGGGCATCGTCGTCGCCCTGATGCGGCTGTCCTCCGTGGGGCCGTACCGCTGGCTCGCCGGCATCTACATCGAGATCTTCCGCGGCCTGCCCGCCCTGCTGATCTTCATCTTCGTCGGCGTCGGCGTGCCGCTGGCCTTCCCGGACGTGCAGTATCCGGGCGGCACCTACGGCAAGGTCGCGGTCGCCCTCGGCCTGGTCTCGGCCGCCTACATGGCCGAGACGATCCGGGCGGGCATCCAGGCGGTGCCCAAGGGGCAGATGGAGGCGGCGCGCTCGCTGGGCTTCTCGCCCGCGCGGGCCATGATCTCCATCGTCATCCCGCAGTCGTTCCGCATCATCCTGCCCCCGCTCACCAACGAACTCGTCCTGCTCTTCAAGGACTCCTCGCTGGTGCTGTTCCTCGGTGTCACGCTGGAGGAGCGCGAGCTGTCCAAGTTCGGCAACGACCTGGCCAGCACCACTGCCAACTCCACCCCCATCCTGGTGGCCGGCCTGTGCTATCTGCTGGTCACCATCCCGCTCGGCTTCGTCGTACGGCGGATGGAGTCCAGGTCCCAGGAGGCGATCCGGTGAGCAGTCCCGAGATCCGCGTCGAGGGGCTGCACAAGTCCTTCGGCGACAACCACGTCCTGCGCGGCGTCGACCTGGAGATCGGCCAGGGCGAGGTGGTCTGCGTCATCGGACCGTCCGGCTCCGGCAAGTCCACCCTGCTGCGCTGCGTCAACCTGCTGGAAGAACCCCAGCAGGGCACCATCGTCGTCGGCGGCACCGAGCTGACGGACCCGGACGTGGACATCGACGCCGTACGGCGGCGCATCGGCATGGTGTTCCAGCAGTTCAACCTGTTCCCGCACCTCGACGTCACCGAGAACCTCACGCTGCCCCAGCGCCGGGTGCTCGGGCGGGACACGGCGGCGGCGGAGAAGGTCGCGGCGGAGAACCTGGCGCGCGTCGGTCTCTCCGACAAGGCGCACGCCTACCCGTCCTCGCTCTCCGGCGGCCAGCAGCAGCGGGTGGCCATCGCCCGCTCGCTCGCCATGGGCCCCGAGGTGATGCTCTTCGACGAGCCGACCTCCGCGCTCGACCCCGAGCTGGTCGGCGACGTGCTCGCGGTGATGCGGGGGCTCGCCGAGGAGGGCATGACCATGATGGTCGTCACCCACGAGATGACCTTCGCCCGCGAGGTCGCGGACCGGGTCGTCTTCATGGACGGCGGTGTCATCGTCGAGCAGGGCACGCCGGAGGAGGTCATCGGGAACCCGAAGAACGAGCGGACCCGGCACTTCCTCTCCCGCGTCCTGGACCCGGCGAAGGCCGATGTCGAGGACGCGGCGGGCAGGGCCGGGGAGTAGCCGGGGCTTCAACGGGCCGGGCCCGCTCACTAAGGTGCGGTGCATGAGCGATCACGCGGTGCTGCACGTGAAGGGGCGGGTCCTGGCCGGGCCCGACGACGTCCGCGACGAGCTGTGGGTGGTCGGCGGCCGTGTCACCTACGACCGCCCCGCCGGCGCCGGCGACATCGGAGCCGTCCAGGGCTGGGTGCTGCCCGGCCTGGTCGACGCCCACTGCCATGTCGGCCTCGGCGCGCAGGGCCCGGTCGACGCGGGCACCGCCGAGAAGCAGGCCCTCACCGACCGTGAGGTTGGAGCCCTGCTGCTCCGGGACGCCGGTTCTCCCTCCGACACCCGCTGGGTGGACGACCGCGACGACCTCCCGAAGATCATCCGTGCCGGCCGGCACATCGCCCGCACCCGGCGCTACATCCGGGGGTACGCCCACGAGATCGAGCCCGCCGACCTCGTCGCCCACGTCGCGCGGGAGGCGCGGCGCGGGGACGGCTGGGTCAAGCTGGTCGGCGACTGGATCGACCGGGGCGCCGGCGACCTCGCGCCCTGCTGGCCGCGCGAGGCGATCGAGGCGGGCATCGCGGAGGCGCACCGGCTGGGCGCGCGGGTCACCGCGCACTGCTTCGCGGAGAGCTCGCTCCGGGATCTGGTGGAGTCCGGCATCGACTGTGTCGAGCACGCCACCGGCCTCACCCCCGAGCTGATCCCCCTCTTCGCCGAGCGCGGGGTCGCCATCGTGCCGACCCTGGTCAACATCGCCACCTTCCCCGGCCTGGCGGCGGGCGGCGAGGAGAAGTACCCTCGCTGGTCGGCCCACATGCGGCGCCTGCACGAGCGGCGCTACGACACGGTGCGCGACGCCTACGACGCGGGCATCCCGGTGTACGTCGGTACCGACGCGGGCGGCTCGCTGCCGCACGGGCTGGTCGCCGCCGAGGTCGCGGAACTGGTCACCGCCGGCATCCCGCCCGTCGAGGCGCTGGCCGCCACCACCTGGGCCGCCCGCGCCTGGCTGGGCCGCCCCTGCCTGGAGGAGGGCGCCCCGGCCGACCTGGTGGTCTACGAGTGCGACCCGCGCGCCGACGTGCGGGTGCTCGCGGCGCCGCGCCGGGTGGTGCTGAACGGGCGGGTCGTGCAGTAGGCGATGCGAACAGCCGTTCCCGCTCAATCGAAGACAAGGGCGGGAACCCCGCGACGGAGTGAAGCGACCCGAGACCGCAGACCGTTCACCCGGAGTGCGGAAGGGCTGCCGTGTCCCGAGCACGTTCCTCGGGGTCCCACCGCCTTGAACACATCGCGGGCGGCGCCCTGGCCTGCTCCTGCTGGGCGGCGGCGCGGCGGCCATGGCCCGCAGACGCCGGTCCTGAGGGGCGTCACCCCAGCGCCGTGCCGAGCGCCTCCACGAACCCCGCCGTCGTCGTCCGGTCCCGGACCGCCACCCGGAGCCAGCCGGGGCCCAGGCCCGGGAAGGTGTCGCCGCGGCGGACCGCGTAACCCAGCCCGCGCAGACGGTGCCGGACACGCCGCGCGTCCGGCAGCTCCAGCAGGACGAACGGGGCCTCGGCCGGGCCGGTGACCTTCACACCGTACGGAGCCAACTCCGCCAGGCCGGTGAGGAGCTCGGCGCGGTCGGCGGCCGTGCGGTGGGCCGCGTGGGCCGCCTCGGCGAGGGCGCGGGGGGCCATGCAGGCCCGGGTCGCGGCCAGGGCCGGGGTGGACACCGGCCACAGGGGCTGGGCCCGTTCCAGGGCGGTGACCGTCTCCGGGGGCGCGAGGACGTAGCCGACCCGGAGCCCGGCCAGGCCCCAGGTCTTGGTGAGGCTGCGCAGCACCACCAGGCCGGGCACGTCCGTCCGCCCCGCCAGCGCCTCCCGCTCACCCGGCACCGCGTCCATGAACGCCTCGTCCACGACCAACGTCCGTCCAGGACGGGCCAGTCGCGTGAGCACCCGGGCCGGATGGAGCACCGAGGTCGGATTCGTCGGGTTGCCGACGATCACCAGGTCGGCGTCCTCGGGCACCAGGGACGGGTCCAGCCGGAACCCGTCCCGCGCCCTCAGCAGCACCCGCTCCACCGGGTGCCCCGCGTCCCGCAACGCCGCTTCCGGCTCGGTGAACTGGGGGTGCACCACCACCGGCCGGCGCACCTCCAGCGCCCGGGCGAGCAGCACGAACGCCTCCGCCGCGCCCGCCGTCAGCAGCACCCGCCGCACCGGCAGCCCGTGCCGTTCCGCCACCGCCGCCCGCGCGGCCCGCCCGTCCGGGTAGGCCGCGAGGCCGGCCAGCGAGGCGGCGATCTCCTCGCGCAGCCAGCGCGGAGGTGTGTCCGCGCGGACGTTGACGGCGAGGTCCACCAGGTCCGCCCCCGCGTCACGGACCTCGGCGTCCCCGTGGTGGCGCAGATCTGGCCCGGCGTCAGTGCTCATGGCTGTGGGAGTGGCCGTGGTGGTGCCCGTGCCCGTGGCCGTCGTCGTCCGGGTGGAAGTGCGGCTGCTGGGGCCGGCCCACCTTGTCCTCGAACCCCGGCAGCGCGATCCGGTACACACAGGAGTCGCAGTTCATGCGCAGATCACCGGCGACGGCCTCCGCGTACCGTTCCATCACCAGGTCCAGCAGCTCCGGCTCGGGTCCGATCACGTCCGCCGAGCGCACCTCCACCTCCGGGTGCGCGGCCGCCCACTCCTCGGTCTGCCGCCGCACCCGGTCCGGCAGGACACCGGTGAACAGGAAGTACGGCAGCACGACGACCCGCCGCGCCCCCAGCCGGGCGACCCGGTCCAGGCCGCTGCGCACGTCCGGTGCCGCCAGCGACACGAACGCCGTCTCCACGCCCGCGTATCCGCGGCCCTCCCAGAGAAGCCGGGCCGCCTTGCACACCTCGGCGTTGGCGTCCGGGTCGGTGGAGCCGCGTCCGACCAGCAGCACGGTCGCGTCCTCGCGGGGGGTGCCGGCCAGGGTCTCGTCCAGCCGGCGTTCGAGCACCCGCAGCAGGGCGGGGTGCGGGCCGAGGGGGCGGCCGTAGGTGTAGGTGAGGCCCGGACGGCGCTCCTTCTCGCGGGCCAGCGCCGCCGGAATGTCGCCCTTGGCGTGCCCGGCGGACACCAGCATCAGCGGCACGGCGGCGAAGCGGCGTACGCCCCGCTCGACCAGCTCGGTGACGGCCTCGCCCAGCGGGGGCGGGGACAGCTCGATGAACCCGCCCGCGACGGGCAGTTCGGGGTGGCGGCGGCCCAGCTCCCGCACGAAGTTGCGGAAGGCCTCGGCCCCGGCCTCGTCACGGGTGCCGTGTCCGGCGATCAGCAGGGCGGGCGGCTGGGTGGTCACAGGTGCTCCTCGGGGTGGGTCGGGTGGTACAGCAGGGCGTTGAGTGCGGCCGCGGCGACCGCCGAGCCGCCCTTCTCGGACACGTTGCTCACGGCGGGCAGCCCGCTCGCGCGCAGCGCCTCCTTGGACTCGGCGGCGCCCACGAAGCCGACCGGCAGCCCGATGACGAGCGCCGGGTCGGCGTCCAGGGTGAGCAGTTCCTCCAGCGCGGTCGGCGCGCAGCCGATCACCCACAGCGCGCCGGGACCGACCTGCTCGTGGGCGAGCCGCACCGCTTGGGCCGAACGGGTCAGGCCGTCGGAGGACCTGGCCTCCCGCAGCCGGCAGACGGTGTCGCGGCGGGTGATCCCGGCCGCCACCATCTCCACGTCCACGACGACCGGCGCCCCGGCGTGCAGCGCGGCGTGCCCGCGCCGGAGGTCGGCCTCGGCGGTGACGAGGTCGGTGGCGTAGTCGAGGTCGGCGGCGGAGTGGACGACCCGCTCCACCACCGCGCGGGTCAGCGGCGGGAAGCCGGAGGTGTCCAGGCGGGCGCGCAGCCGCCGGAACGACTCCTGCTCGATGGGGTGGACGACGCGGTTCACCGGGCCTCCTCCCGGGCGTGCTGCCAGCGGTAGCCGCGCGGGGTCACCATGCGCCCGGCGATGTTCCGGGTGGCGGTGTTGCCGACGGTGACCACGGTCATCATGTCGATTGTCGCCGGGTCGAGTCCGGCGAGCGTGGTCAGCCGCGCGGACTCGTCCGGCCGGGAGGCGTTGCGCACCACACCGACCGGCGTCCCCGGTTCCCGGTGGCCCGCAAGCACGGCGAGCGCCTTGGGGAGCTGCCAGTCCCGGCCGCGCGAGCGGGGGTTGTAGAAGGTCACCACGATGTCCGCCTCGGCGGCCGCGCGCACCCGGCGCTCGATGACCTCCCACGGGGTGTGCAGGTCCGAGAGGCTGATCGACACATGGTCGTGGCCCAGCGGCGCGCCCAGCACCGCCCCGGCCGCGAGAGCCGCCGTCACACCGGGCACGCCGACCACGTCGATGTCGTCGGACGCCTCGGCGAGCGCGGGGGAGGCCATGGCGTACACGCCCGCGTCCCCGCTGCCGATCAGCGCCACCGCGTGGCCCTTGCGGGCCTCCGCGACCGCGGTACGTGCCCGCTCCTCCTCCGCGCCGAGCCCCGACTCCAGCACCCGGGTGCCGGGCCGGACCAGGTCGCGGATCTGGTCGACGTACTGGTCCAGGCCCACCAGCACCGAGGCGCGTCGCAGTTCGGCGGCCGCGCGAGGGGTCAGCAGGTCGCGGGCCCCCGGCCCGATCCCGACCACCGCGAGCCGTCCCCGGCCCGGACGCCGTACGACTGCGCAGGTCGCCATGGCGGGTCTGGCCGCCGACTTCCGCTTGGGTACGAGGAGTTCACCGCCGTTCCGCAGCGCGGCCGCCTCCGCCACGGACGGGGTGCCGACCGCCGCGAGAGGCGCGTCGGAGGGGTTCGGCACGGACACGGCGGCCAGTTCTGCCGCCGGGTACGTCACCAGGGGCACGCCCAGCCGCCCGGCGGCGGCCACGATGCCGGGCTCCTGCGACTTCGCGTCCACGGTGGCGAGTTCGGCCACCGACCGCACCGACAGACCCGCCCCGCGCAGGGTCTCCTCGATCAGTGCGAGCACCTCCTCCACGGGCGCGCCCCTGGACGCGCCGACCCCGACGACCAGGGACGGCGGGCGCAACAGCACCTCGCACGGGCCCGGCCGCACGGCACGGTCGGTCAGTCGCACGGTGTACGCGCCCTGTCCGGCGAAGGGCACCGGAGGCAGCGGCCAGGACGTCTCGGCCTCCAGCGCCACCGGTTCCCCGTCCAGCAGCGCTCGCGACACCGCCGCGACCGCGCCCTCCACCGGCAGCCCGAGGCTGTCCAGACCGGCCAGACCCACCGCGTCCGTCGCCGTCGTCACCACGGGCTCCGCACCCAGCAACCCGGCCACCTCGTGGGCCAGTTCATTGGCGCCCCCGCCGTGCCCGCCGACCAGGGACACCGCGAACCGGCCGCCCTCGTCCACGCACACCACACCCGGATCGGCCGCCTTGTCCCCGAGCAGCGGGGCCAGCAGCCGGACCGTGGCGCCGGTGGCCAGGAAGCACACCAGCCGGTCGCACTCCGCGAACGCCGCCCGTACGGCCTCCCCGGCCGGGCCCTCGTACACCCGCGTACGGTCCGGCCAGGCCGCGGCCAGCCGGTCGCGGGCCACCGCCCCCGCCGCGGTGGCGGAAATCAGGCCGATCACTGGACTCCTCCTTCACTCCGCGCCGGGAGGCGGTCGCCCCACAGCAGGAAAACGGGGTTGCCGGCCGCCAGCCGGGTCACGTCACCCGGCAGCGGCGCCAGCCGCGACGACTGCAGCAGCACGCCGTCGCACGCCAGCCCGGCCCGCGTCAGCGCCGTGCGCACCGGGGCGACCCGGTCCAGCGCCGCCACGGCCACCACGACCGTGCGCCGCGCCCGCTGCGCGCAGACCCCTACCACCGCGGGCAGATCACGCCCGCCACCGCCCACGAACACCGCGTCGGGCTCGTCGAGGCCGGACAGCGCCTGCGGGGCGGTGCCGTGCACCACGCTCACGTCGACACCGTGGGCGCGGGCGTTGGCCCGTACCCGGCCGGCCCCGTCCCCGGTCCTCTCCACGGCGGTCACGGCGGCGCCGAGCCGGGCGCACTCCACGGCCACCGAGCCCGACCCCGCGCCCACGTCCCACACCAGGTCGCCCAGGCGCGGCCCGAGCCGGGCGAGCGCCAGCGCCCGCACCTCGAACTTGGTGATCATCGAGTCCCGGTGCGCGAACTCGCTCTCCGCGAGCGCCCATCGCGCGGGCCCGGCACCCGGACCGGCGACCGTGCGCGGGCCGTCCGCCGTGCGGGCCTCGTCCAGGCACAGCACCACGCTCACCGCCGGCCCCCAGTCCCGCGCGGCGGCCTCGGCGGGCGTCACCCGCTCCACCCGCTCCCGCTCCGGATCACCGAGCGCGCTCACCACGACCAGCGTCCGGCCCGTACCGTCCAGCCGGGCACCCAGCTCGGCCGGACCCGAGCCGGGGCCGGTCAGCACGGCGACCTTCGGGCGCGCCCGGCACACGTTCACCGCCGTCCGGAGGTCGCGCCCGTGCGCGCTCACCACCACCGCGTCGTCCCAGGCCAGCCCCAGCCGGGCGAAGGCGCCCGCCACCGAGGAGACCCCCGGCCGCACATCGAGCAGCCCCGCGCCGAAGCGTTCCGCCAGCACCCGCACGATCCCGAAGAACCCCGGATCACCCGAGGCCAGCACCACCACCGGCCGTTCCCCGGCCACGTACCTCCCGATCGCGTCCAGGGCGGGCGCCAGCGGACCGAGCACCACGCGTGCCGCGCCCCCGGGCACCGGCGCCGCGTCCAGATGGCGCCGACCGCCGACCACCAGTTCCGCCCCGGCGAGCGCGTCCGGCGGGAGCGGCGCGCCCGTTCCCGCGCCGACGACCGTGATCAACTGCTCGCCCCCCGCTCACGCAGCGCCCGGCGCGCCTCGGGGTCGGCCTTGCGGAAGCCGTGGAAGTGGCCGGGGTGGTACAGGTGCGAGCGGGTGCCGTGCGCGTCCAGCGCGGCGCCGACCAGGAACAGGGTGTGCTTCCACAGCCGGTGCTCCTTGACCGTCTCCTCCAGGGTGCCGATCGTGCACCGCACCACCAGCTCCTCCGGCCACGTCACCTGATGGGCGACCACGACCGGGGTGGACGTCGGGTAGCCGCCCTCCAGCAGCTCACGCACCAACTGGCCGCTGCGTGCCGCTGACAGGAACACCGCCATCGTGGTGCCGTGCCGGGCGAACTCGCGCACCTCCTCACCGGGCGGCATCGGCGTCTTGCCGCCGCCGAGCCTGGTCAGGATCACCGACTGGGCCACCTCGGGGATGGTCAGCTCCCGCCCGGCCAGCGCGGCCACCGCCGAGAACGACGACACGCCCGGCACGATCTCCGTGGCGATCCCGGCCTCCGCGCACCGGTCCAGCTGCTCCTGCGTGCCGCCCCACAGCGAGGGGTCCCCGGAGTGCACCCGCGCGACCTTCAGGCCCTCCGCACGGGCACGCCGGTACACGGCCACGACGTCCTCCAGCGAGAGGGCCGCCGAGTCCAGGATCTCCGCGTCCGCGCGGGCGTGCTCCAGCACCTCGGCGCGGACCAGACTGGCCGCCCAGATCACCACGTCCGCCTCCGCGATCGCGCGGGCCGCGCGGAACGTCAGCAGGTCGGCGGCACCGGGCCCGGCACCGACGAACGTCACCTTGCCGGTGGGGGCATCGGCCATGGGAAGGGTCCTCTCCTACGGGAAGCCCGGACGTGTGGTCGTGGTCCGGGAGTCAGTGAAACTGGGGTGAAAATCAGACTTTGGTGAGGTTTGTGGGTCGCAGGATGTGCGCACAGGGCCCCGCATCGGATAGCAAGGGCCTATGGCGGTCCTTGTCGCGCTCGGCGCGTTCCTGATGACGCTGGCCGGCGGCTGGACGGCACAGCACGTGACCGACCGTCGCCACCTGGTCCTGGGCCTGGCCGGCGGCCTCATGCTGGGCGTGGTCGGCCTCGACCTGCTCCCCGAGGCGCTGGAGGCGGCCGGTCACAAGGTGTTCGGCGTCCCCGCCGCGCTCGTCCTGTTCGTCGCCGGATTCCTGCTGGCCCATCTGGTGGAACGTCTCCTCGCCGGACGGCAGGCCGCGCACGGCGCCGGCGAGCACACCCACCGGGCGCCCGAGGTCGGCCTCACGGCGGCCGCCGCGATGGTCGGGCACAGCTTCATGGACGGCGTCGCCATCGGCGCTGCCTTCCAGATCGGCAGCGGCATGGGGCTGTCCGTCGCCCTCGCCGTGATCGCCCACGACTTCGCCGACGGCTTCAACACCTTCACCATCACCAGCCTGTACGGCAACGCCCGCCGCCGGGCCGTCGCCATGCTGGTCGCCGACGCCTGCGCGCCCATGCTGGGCGCGCTGTCCACGACGTTCGTGCACATCCCGGAACCGCTGCTCGGCGGCTACCTCGGCCTCTTCGGCGGCGCGCTGCTCTACCTCGCAGCCGCCGAGATCCTCCCCGAGGCCCACCACGAGCACCCCGCCCGCTCCACCGTGCTGTGCACCGTCGCGGGCGCGGCCTTCATCTGGCTGGTGGTCGGCCTCTCCGGCGGCTGACCCCCTCACAGCTTCCCGCCCCGGCCGCCCTCGCGCCGGGGCGGCGCTATGAGCGTCGACAGGTACGGCAGCGCGGCGCCGTCCAGCTCGGCGGCGGGCCGCACGGACTCCTCCGGCAGCCCCAGCGCCGAGCCCCACACCGCGTCCTGAAGCCGGCCGGCCTCCCGCAGCGCCTCGGCCACCTCGGCCGCGTGCCGCCCGAACTTGTACGCCACCACCGTCCCCGGACCGGCCAGCGCCGCCTTCAGCGCCGCCGTACCCGCCGTCACCGGCACCAGCGTCAGCGGCTCGGTGCCCTCGGTCAGCACCGCGCCCGACCTGGCCGCCAGATCCTGCATGGCCGTGACGCCGGGCACGGTCTCCACCACCAGCTCCGGCACCAGCCCCCTCAGCGTCTGCGCGAGGTAGGTGAAGGTGGAGTACACGTTGGGGTCACCGATGGTCGCGAACGCCACGTAGGAGTGCTCCCGCAGCAGCTCCGCGACCCGCGCGCCCGCCTCGTCCCACGCAGCCTCCCGGCGCGCGCGGTCCGTCCGCTCGTTCAGCGCGAACACCACCCGGACGATCTTCTGCCCGGACACGTGGTGCAGCACGGTCGCCTCCGCCCGGCCCCGCTCCAGGGTGTCCATCACCGGTACCACCACCACGTCGGCGGCCCGCAAGGCGGCGACCCCCTTCACCGTCACCAGATCCGGGTCTCCGGGACCCACTCCGACCCCGACCAGCCTGCTGCTCATGAAGTCCGGCACCTCTCCGTGAATCTCCGGGCCACCCCGGGCTCCGACGCCCAGTGCGTGTGCAGATAACTCGCGTGCACGCCCCGCCGGACGAACCCCTCCACCCGCCGGGCGGGCGCGACGATCCCCCACGCGGGCGCCTCCCCGGCGCCGGGCTCGATCACGGTCCGGTGAAACTCGTGCCCCCGCATCCGGGTCCCGGCCACCGCGAGGACGCTGTCCCCGACGGCCACCGCCTGCCGGTACCCGAGCGTCAGCCGCTCGCTCATGCGCGCGCTCGCGTCCAGCACACCGCACATGGGGATTCCGTCCAGCTCCCGGCACAGGTAGAGCAGACCCGCGCACTCGGCGGCCACGGGCGCCCCGGAGCGGGCCAGCTCCGCGATCTGACCGCGCAGCGACTCGTTGGCACCCAGCTCACTCGCGTAGACCTCGGGGAAACCCCCGCCGATGACGAGCCCCCCGGTCCCCTCGGGCAACCGCTCGTCCCGCAGCGGGTCGAAGGTGACCACCTCGGCCCCGGCGGCGTCGAGCAACTCGGCGTGCTCGGCGTAGGAGAAGGTGAAGGCGGGACCGCCCGCGACGGCGACGACGGGACGCCGGCGCACGGCGTCGCCGTCCCCGGACCGCCGCTCCGCAGCCCCGGCCAGGCGGCCGTGGGCCGGCGGGGAAAGGGCCTCGGACGCGGACCACCTGGCGCCCGGCAGCGCACCGGCACCGCGCGCCAGAGCCATCAGCGCGTCCAGGTCGCACCCGGCGGACACCTGCGCGGCCATCGCGGCGACCGCGGACACGGCGGCGGCGCCCCGCTCGGCCACGGGCACCAGCCCCAGATGCCTGGACGGCGCTTCCACCCGCGAGACCCGCGGCAGCGCGCCCAGCACCGGCATCCCCGCCTCCTCCAGCGCCTCCCGCAGCAGGGCCTCGTGCCGCAAGGACCCCACCTTGTTGAGGATCACGCCCTCGATCCGCACCCCGGTGTCCCAGGACGCGAACCCGTGCACCAGCGCCGCCACGGACCGGGACTGCGACGACGCGTCCACGACCAGCACCACCGGCGCCCGCAGCGACTTGGCGACCTGCGCCGTGGACGCCAGCTCCCCCTGCCCCGCGGCCCCGTCGTACAGCCCCATCACGCCCTCGACGACGGCGAGATCACACCCCCGGGCCCCGTGGCCGAACAGCGGAGCGACCAGCTCCGGCCCACACAGGTAGGCGTCGAGATTGCGCCCCACCCGGCCGGTGGCGAGCGCGTGATAGCCGGGGTCGATGTAGTCCGGCCCGACCTTGTGCGCGGACACGGCGAGCCCCCGCGCGGTGAACGCGGCCATCAGGCCCGTGGCGACGGTGGTCTTCCCGCACCCCGACGAGGGCGCGGCGACGACCAGCCGGGGAACGGACATCACCACTCGATGCCCCTCTGGCCCTTCTGCCCGGCGTCCATGGGGTGCTTCACCTTGGACATGTCGGTCACCAGGTCGGCCGACTCCACCAGAGGGGCCGGCGCGTTGCGCCCGGTGATCACCACGTGCTGGTTCCCCGGCCGGGACCGCAGCACCGACACGACCTCCTGTGTGTCCACCCATCCCCAGTGCATCGGGTAGGCGAACTCGTCCAGCACGTACAGCCGGTAGGTCTCGGCGGCCAGGTCCCGCTTGACCTGCTCCCACCCCTCCCGCGCCTTCTCCTCGTTGTCTAGCTGGGCGTCGCGCTGCACCCAGGACCACCCCTCGCCCATCTTGTGCCAGGCGACGGTGCCGCCCTCGCCGGAGGCACCCAGCACGCGCAGCGCGTTCTCCTCGCCCACCTTCCACTTCGCCGACTTGACGAACTGGAACACCCCGATCGGCCACCCCTGGTTCCAGGCCCGCAACGCCAGCCCGAAGGCGGCCGTCGACTTGCCCTTCCCGATCCCGGTGTGCACGACCACCAGCGGACGGTTGCGCCGCTGCCGCGTCGTCAGCCCGTCGTCCGGCACCACACTCGGCTGTCCCTGCGGCACTAGGCGGCCCTCCCCGAAGTCGTCCCCCGCACATCCCTGACCAGCCCGGCGATCGCGTCCGCCCGCAGCTCCGCCGGCGTCACCGCCTCACCCCCCAGCTCCTTCGCGAGCCGTTCCGCGAGCCCCAGCCGCACCGGCCCCGACTCGCAGTCCACGACCACCGAGGCCACCGACTCCGCGCCGAACAGCCGTGCCGCGCGCCCGGCCAGCGCCACCGGCTCCGGACCACCGGTCGCCCGGCCGTCCGTCACCACCACCAGAAGTGGCCGCCGCGACGGGTCCCGCAGCCGCTCCACCCGCAGCACGCCGTGCGCCTTCAGCAGCCCCGCCGCCAGCGGCGTACGGCCGCCCGTCGGCAGCGACTCCAGCCGGGCCGCCGCCGCGTCCACCGACGAGGTCGGGGGGAGCGCCAGCTCGGCGGCCGTGCCGCGGAAGGTCACCAGACCGACCTTGTCCCGCCGCTGGTAGGCGTCCAGCAGCAGCGACAGCACGGCACCCTTCACCGCGCTCATCCGCTGCCGCGCGGCCATCGAACCGGAGGCGTCCACCACGAACAGCACGAGGTTCCCCTCGCGCCCCTCCCGCGCCGCCTGCCGCAGATCGTCCCGGCGCAGCACCAGCCCCGGCCCCGAACGGCCCCGCGCCCGCTGATGCGGCGCCGCCGCCCGTACGGTGGCCGCCAGGTGCAGCTTGGTCAGCGCACCGCGCGGCCGCAGCGCACCGGTGGTCCGCCCGCGCTCGGTCCGCGCCCGCGAGCGCCGCCCGGCCGCACCCGCCCCGACACCGGGTACCGTCAGCGCCCTGGTGCGGAACGGCTCCGCCGACCGCGCCGGCGCCCGCTCACCCGCACCGTCTGCGGCCGGCTGCGGCTCGCCGTCCTCCCCGGCCTCGGGCTCGGCCCCCGCGTCCGCGCCCCGCGGGCCCTCCTCCGGCGACGGCCGGCCGCCACCACCCGGACCTTCCGGACCGGGGTCGTCGTCGTCCCCGGCCGACTCCTCCAGCGTCCGGTCGAGCTTGTCCTCGTCCAGGCCCGGAGCGTCGAAGGGGTTGCGCCGCCGCCGGTGCGGCAGCGCCAGCAGCGCGGCCCGCCGCACGTCCTCGGCGAGCACCTCGCTGCGCCCGTCCCACGCGGCCAGCGCGGTCGCGGTACGCGCCATCACGATGTCGGCCCGCATGCCGTCCACCTCGAAGGCCGCACAGGTCGCCGCGATCTGCCTCAGCGACCCGTCACCGAGCCGCACCTGAGGCAGCAACTCCCGCGCCGCGACGATGCGTTGCCGCACCGCCCTCTCCTCGTCCGCCCAGCGCGCCGCGAAGGCGGCCGGGTCGTCGTCGTACGCCAGCCTGCGCCGCACGACCTCCACCCGCCGGTCCGGCTCCCGCGAGGCCGCGACCTCGACCGTGAGCCCGAACCGGTCGAGCAACTGCGGCCGCAGTTCACCCTCCTCGGGGTTCATCGTCCCGACGAGCAGGAACCGCGCGGCATGCCGTACGGAGACACCCTCGCGCTCGACGTACGAGGCCCCCATCGCGGCCGCGTCCAGCAGCACGTCCACCAAGTGGTCGTGCAGCAGGTTCACTTCGTCGACGTAGAGGATGCCGCGGTTGGCGGCGGCCAGCAGTCCCGGCTCGAACGCCTTGACCCCCTCCGCGAGCGCCCGCTCGATGTCGAGCGCGCCGACGAGCCGGTCCTCGGAGGCGCCGACCGGCAGCTCGACCATCCGCGCGTCCCGCGCCTCGGCCGCCTCCGCCGTGTGCGGCCCGTCCGGGCAGGTCGGGTCCGGGGAGGCGGGGTCACAGGAGAACCGGCATCCGGCGACCACCTCGACCTCGGGCAGCAGCGCCGCCAGCGCGCGGACGGCGGTGCTCTTGGCGGTGCCCTTCTCGCCGCGCACGAGGACGCCGCCGACAGCCGGCGAGACCGCGTTCAGCAGCAGCGCGAGCCGCAGGTCGTCCTGGCCGACGACAGCGGTGAACGGAAACGGGGTGGTCACGCTGCGATCACTCCTTCTAGGGACTGATGTGCTGATGGGGCGCCGTGCGCCGTCGCGGCTGCGAGTCCGCTGCTGCGCTCCCCGCAGACGCGGGGGTGGTCCGGACGTGGACACGCGAGAACACGAGCTGGTCGACCGGTCCCCGCAGCTGCGGGGGTTTCCCGGGGGATCACGCGTCTCCCTCCAGATCTCCCTCGAGTTCGAGATAGGTCGCGCGGAGCCGGTCCAGGGTCTCCTGGTCCGGCTCGGCCCACAGCCCTCGATCCGCCGCTTCCAGCAGGCGCTCCGTCACGCCCCGCAAGGCCCAGGGATTCGAGCGCTTCATGAACTCCCGGTTCTCCGGCTCGAAGACGTACTCGCCGGCGAGCTTCTCGTACATCCAGTCGTCCACCACGCCGGCCGTCGCGTCGTAGCCGAAGAGGTAGTCCACGGTCGCCGCCATCTCGAAGGCGCCCTTGTAGCCGTGCCTTCTCATCGCGCTCATCCAGCGGGGATTGACCACCCTCGCCCGGAACACCCGGTGGGTCTCTTCGCCCAGTGTCCGTGTCCGCACCTGGTCGGGCACGGCCGAGTCGCCCACGTACGCCTCAGGGTTGGCGCCGGTCAGGTGGCGGACCATCGCCACCATGCCTCCGTGGTACTGGAAGTAGTCGTCGGCGTCCGCGATGTCATGCTCCCTGGTGTCGACGTTCTTCGCCGCCACCGCGATCCGCTTGAACGCCGCCTCCATGTCGCCCCGCGCCGCACGCCCGTCCAGTCCGCGCCCGTAGGCGTAGCCGCCCCACACGGCGTACACCTCGGCGAGGTCCGCGTCGGAGCGCCAGTTGCGGGCGTCGATCAGGGGGAGCAGGCCCGCGCCGTACGCGCCCGGCTTGGAGCCGAAGACGCGGGCCGTGGCGCGGCGGCGGTCACCGTGCCCGGCGGTGTCCTCCTCGACGTGGGCGCGGACGTAGTTGGACTCGGCGGGCTCCTCAAGCTCGGCCACCGCGCGCACCGCGTCGTCGATCAGGCCCACCACGTGCGGGAACGCGTCCCGGAAGAAGCCGGAGATGCGGACGGTGACGTCGATGCGCGGGCGCCCCAGCTCGGTGAGCGGCACGATCTCGAAGCCGGTGACCCGGCGCGAGGCGTCGTCCCACACCGGGCGGCAGCCCAGCAGCGCGAGGATCTCCGCGATGTCGTCGCCCTGGGTGCGCATGGCGGAGGTGCCCCACACGGTGAGGCCCACCGACTCGGGGTACTCCCCGGTGTCGGCGAGGTACCGCTGCACCAGCGAGTCCGCGAGCGACTGCCCGACCTCCCAGCTGAGCCGGGACGGAATCGCCTTGGGGTCGACGGAGTAGAAGTTGCGGCCGGTCGGCAGCACGTTGACCAGGCCCCGGGTGGGCGACCCGGAGGGCCCCGCCGGGACGTAACCGCCCTCCAGCGCGCGCAGGATGTGCCCGATCTCGTCGGTGGTCCGGGCGAGCCGGGGCACGACCTCCGTGCAGGCGAACTCCAGCACGGCCGTGGCGTCCGCCGTTCCGAAGCCGAGCACCTCCTCCAGCACCGCCGGTACGGCGGTCCGGTCCCAGCCCCGCGCCTCCATGCCCTCGGCGATGCCGCGGCACAGCTGCTCCAGCAGGTCGACCGCGTCGGCGCCGGTGCGCGCCGGGCCCCCGGCCAGGTCGGTCAGCTCCACCGGCACCTTCACCGGCGCGCCCGGCTCGGCCAGCAGCTCCTTCTCCACCAGCCCGAAGTGCTCCGCGAGCGCGGCCCGCAAGCCGGGCAGGGCGTTCGCCCGGCCGCCCCACACCTGCGAGGCGCGCAGCACGGCGAGGACGAGGTTGACGCGGGGCTCGCCCTCGGGGCCGGCGCCCAGGACGTGCAGTCCGTCGCGGATCTGCACGTCCTTGATCTCGCAGAGGTAGCCGTCGATGTGCATGACGAACGAGTCGAAGTCGTCGTCCTCCGGCTGCTCGTCCACATGCAGGTCGTGGTGCAGCTCGGCGGCCTTGACCAGCGTCCAGATCTGGGCCCGCACGGCCGGCGCCTTGGCCGGGTCGAGGTCGGAGACGAGCGCGTACTCGTCCAGCAGCTGTTCCAGCTTGGCGAGGTCGCCGTAGGTGTCCGCGCGGGCCATCGGCGGCACCAGGTGGTCGACCACCGTGGCGTGCCCGCGCCGCTTGGCCTGGGTGCCCTCACCGGGGTCGTTGACGATGAACGGGTAGACCAGCGGGAGCTCCCCGAGGACGGCGTCCGGGGCGCAGCCGCGCGAGAGGCCCAGGCCCTTGCCCGGCAGCCACTCCATGGTGCCGTGCTTGCCCATGTGCACGACCGCGTCCGCGCCGAAACTGTTCTCCAGCCAGCGGTAGGCGGCCAGATAGTGGTGCGAGGGAGGCATGTCGGGGTCGTGGTAGATGGCGATGGGGTTCTCGCCGAAGCCGCGCGGCGGCTGGATCATCACGACGACGTTCCCGAACCGCAGGGAGGCGAGCACGATGTCGTCGCCGTCCACGTACAGGCTGCCCGGCGGCTCGCCCCACGCCTCCAGCATGGCGTCGCGCAGCCCCGGATCGAGGGTGCCGAACCAGGCACGGTAGTCCGCGAGCGGCACCCGGGCGGGCGCGGCGGCGAGCTGCTCCTCGGTCAGCCACTCCACGTCGTGGCCACCGGCCGCGATCAGCCGGTGAATCAACTCGTCGCCCTCGGCGGGGTGTTCGCCCACCCCGTAGCCGGCGTCGCGCAGCGCGTCCAGGACCCGGACCGCGGAGGCGGGGGTGTCCAGGCCGACGGCGTTGCCGACGCGGGAGTGCTTGGTCGGGTAGGCGGTGAAGACCAGCGCGATCCGCTTCCGCTCGTTCGGCTTGTGCCGAAGTGCCGCGTGCCTTACGGCGATTCCGGCGACCCGTGCCGCGCGCTCGGGGTCGGCCACGTAGACCGGGACCTCGTCGGGGCCGGGCTCCTTGAAGGAGAAGGGCACGGTGATCAGGCGGCCGTCGAACTCCGGGATGGCGACCTGCATCGCGGCGTCCATGGGGGACAGGGCCGCGTCCGAGGCGTCCCAGGCGGCCCGCGTGGAGGTGAGGCAGAGCCCCTGCAGCACCGGCACGTTCAGGTCCGCGAGGGCACCGACGTCCCAGGCCTCCTCGTCCCCGCCCGCCGAGGCGGCCGAGGCGTGCGCCCCGCCGGCCGCGAGCACGGTGGCGACCAGGGCGTCGGCCCGGCCCAGCAGCTCGTACAGACCGGCGTCCGCGTCCCGCAGCGAACCGCAGTACACGGGCAGGGCGTTGGCGCCGCGCTCCTCGACGGCCGCGCAGAGGGTGTCCACGAAGGCGGTGTTGCCGCTGAGTTCGTGGGCCCGGTAGAAGAGCACGCCCACGGTGGGCCGGCCGGATCGCTGCTCGTAGGCGCCGTGCAGTCCGAAATCCGGCATGCGGTGCGGCTCTTCGAAGCCCTCGCCGGTCAGCAGGACGGTGTCGGAGAGGAACCGGGACAGCTCCAGCAGATTCGCCGGACCGCCCTCGACCAGATAGCGCAGCGCCTCCGCGACGACCCCGGCCGGGACGGTGGACTCGGCCATCAGCTCGGCGTCCGGCACGCTCTCGCCGCCCAGCAGCACCGTCGGCACCCCGGACGCCTTCAGCGCGGCGAGCCCGTCCTCCCAGGCCCGCTTGCCGCCCAGCAGGCGGACGACCGCGAGGTCCGCGCCGTCGAGCAGGGCGGGCAGGTCGGCTCCCGCGTC
This sequence comes from Streptomyces sp. NPDC001781, assembly GCF_053596035.1. Classification (NCBI taxonomy): domain Bacteria; kingdom Bacillati; phylum Actinomycetota; class Actinomycetes; order Kitasatosporales; family Streptomycetaceae; genus Streptomyces; species Streptomyces sp. NPDC001781. The sequence continues at coordinate 66,081 of NZ_JBSFFI010000019.1, forward strand.
GACGCGGGACGGATTGCCGATGCGGTAGTCGGCGCCGCTGGCGCGGGCGGCCAGCAGGTCCGTGTCGGCGGTGGACAGCAGCAACACTGTGCTCATGCGGGCGCTCCCGGTGGAATGAAGGGCAGTCCTGCGGGCGCGCCCGACTCGATGAGCCGCCAGAGCGCGTCCGTGTCCGCGTGGTGTTCGATCAGGTCGCCGAGCAGGTCGAGCTGCTCCTCGCGCAGCGCGGCGAAGGACGTGTCGGGAGCCGGGACGAAGCGGCGCCCGGCGGCGGCCGCGACCTCGCGCAGGAAGGCGCGCCGGAAGCCGTCCGACTCCAGCGAGCCGTGCCAGTGGGTGCCCCAGACCTGACCGGTGCGGCAGCCGTCCAGGAAGGGTGTCCCGCCCAGCACCTCGGCGACCCCGTGATGGATCTCGTACCCCTCGACGGGCTCCCCGAGGGCCTCCCCGACGGGCCGGGCGAGGGTCTTCTCCGGGTGGAAGCGCACCCGCGCGGGGAGCAGGCCGAGCCCCGGCACGCTTCCGGCGCGCGACTCGACGTCGTCCTCGATGTGCTCGCCGAGCACCTGGAAGCCGCCGCAGATCCCGAGTACCGGACGCCCCTCGGCGGCCCGGCGCGCGAGCGCGTCCGCGAGACCCCGCTCGCGCAGCCACTGAAGCGCCCGTACGGTCCCGCGCGTTCCCGGCACCACCACGAGGTCGGCGTCGGCCAGTTCCTCCGGCCGGTCCACGAAGCGGACCACCACGCCGGGTTCGGCGGCGAGGGCGTCCACGTCGGTGAAGTTGGACATCAGCGGGACGGCGCACACGGCGACCCGCAGCACGTCCTCCCCGTGCGGGGGAGCGAGGGCCGACTCCCGTACGGTCCCGCGCAGGGACACCCTGAGCCCGTCCTCCTCGTCGATGCCGAGCCCGTGCCGGAACGGCAGCACCCCGTAGGTGTGCCGTCCGGTGAGGTCGCGCAGCATGCCCAGGCCCGGCTCCAGCAGCGTCACGTCGCCCCGGAACTTGTTCACCAGGAACCCGGCCACCAGTGCCTGGTCCTCGGGGGAGAGCAGGGCCACGGTGCCGAAGAAGGAGGCGAAGACGCCGCCCCGGTCGATGTCGCCGACCACGAGGACGGGCAGCCCGGCGCCCCGCGCGACGCCCATGTTGACGATGTCGGTGCGCCGCAGGTTGATCTCGGCGGGCGAACCCGCGCCCTCACAGATCACCGCGTCGTACGTGCCCCGCAGCTCCTCGAGGCACTCCAGCACCGTGCCCAGCAGGGCCTGCTGACGCCCGCCGTGGTAGCCGCGCGCGCTCAGCTCGCCCACCGGCCTGCCCAGCAGCACCACCTGGCTGCTGCGCTCGCCGCCGGGCTTGAGCAGCACCGGGTTCATCAGCGCGGTCGGCTCCACGCGGCACGCCTGTGCCTGCATGGCCTGCGCCCGCCCGATCTCCGCGCCCTCACGGGTAACGAACGAGTTGAGGGACATGTTCTGCCCCTTGAACGGCGCCACCTTGACGCCCTGCCGGACCAGCCACCGGCAGATCCCGGCCGTCACGACGCTCTTTCCCGCGTCGGACGTCGTCCCCGCCACCAGCAGACCACCGCTCACCTGCCCCGCCCCCTTCCGATGAGGCGCCCGGCGACGGTGACGCCGAGCGCGAGCAGACCGACCCGGCGGGAGAGCCGTACGGCCCGCCCGATGTCGGCGACCCCGACCGGCCGCCCGGTGCCGTTGAGCACGGGCCGGTGCTCGGTCCGGCCGCCGTAGGAGAGGGTGCCGCCCAGCCGGACGCCGAGCGCGCCCGCGAACGAGGCCTCCACCGGGCCCGCGTTGGGGCTCGGATGCCGGTGCGCGTCCGAGCGCCAGGCCCGTACCGCCCCGCGCGGGTCGTCCCCGGCGAGCACGGCGAGTACGGCGGTGAGCCGGGCGCCGGGCCAGCCGGCCACGTCGTCCAGCCGGGCGGAGGCCCAGCCGAAGCGGCGCAGCCGGGGCGACTTGTGCCCGACCATCGCGTCCAGCGTGTTCACGGCCCGGAAGCCCAGCAGACCCGGCACCCCGGCCACCGCACCCCACACCAGGGCGCCCACCACCGCGTCGGAGGTGTTCTCCGCGACGGACTCCACCACGGCGCGCGCGACCGCGTCGGCGTCCAGCGCCTGGGGGTCCCGGCCGCACAGGTGCGGCAGCCGGGCACGCGCGGCCGCCAGGTCGCCGCGCTCCAGGGCGCTGCCGACGGCGCCCGCCTCACGGGCGAGCGAAGTGCCGCCGACGACGGCCCAGGTGGCGGTGGCCGTCAGCGCGGCGGACGCGGTGAAGGAGGAGCGTACGGCGTGTGCCGCCACCACGCCGAGCGCGGTGGCGCCTCCCGCGCACACCAGGGTGTGCAGCGCGCCCCAGCCGCGGTGGTCGTGCCACAGCGCGCGCTCCAGCCGCCCGGCGGCCCGCCCGAAGGCGGCGACGGGGTGCATGTGCGGGGGATCGCCCAGGAGGAGATCACCGAGGAGGCCTGCGGCGGCACCGTACGCGTACGAGCGATCGGCGCCCATCGGCTAACTCGCCGTGGGCTTGCCGGTGTTCCTTGAGCGGGTTCTCGGGCGGCGGCCGGGCATCACGGTAGTCCTCACTCAGGGTGTCCACGCCCTGGTTCGACGAGACCGGCGACGAGAGTTCCTGGCTCCCGGGGACTTCTCCCCGGTGACAGTGGCGGGACCGCGCCGGATTCACACCGGCTTCCTCTGCTGTCGCCGTACATGGCCCGCGAAGTCCACCACGTGCCCGGAAGGGCCGTCAACCTGCCTGTGACCTGCGGGAGAAGAGTGTGTGGAGCCCCACACGGGCACCGATGGGAACAGCACAGGGGCCCCCGCGCGGCAGATGCCGTGCGGGGGCCCCTCCGGAAACGGGTGCTGTGGCGTCTCTCCTCCGGATCAGGCCGGGTGAGGGAGCGGACCCCGTGAGCCCGGCGTGATCCGAACCAGAGGCCCTAGGCGACGATCAGGTAGAAGCCGTAGGCCACCGCCGCCGCGCAGGCGGCGAAGCAGGCGTAGGCGCCGGTCACCGCGAGCGGGGCGGAGCCGCCGGCCGCCACCGCGCGCTCGCGGCGGGCCAGCCCGCTGATGCCCAGGGTGAACAGGCCCACCAGGGCCACCGTGACCACGAGGCTGACGCCGAAGACGGAGCCGAGGGCCGCCCAGTCGATCTTCATGGGGATGTTCCTCCAGTTGCCGGGTGGTCAGACCCGGGCCGACGGCGCGGTGGTGGCGGGAGTGGGCGCGGACTCGGCGCCGGCGGCCGGGATGCCGGCCGCCGGGTCGTCCGCGACGATGCCCACGGGGGGCGGGGTGACCATGGCCATCGCGGTGGTCACCACGCCGGCCGGCTCGGTGTACTCCTCGGCGACGTGCGTGTGGTCGATGACCTCGCGGCGGGAGATCTTCCAGATGGCGAAGCTGGAGCCGATCAGGAAGACCGCGACGAGCCCGGTGCCCCAGTCGCCCAGGCCGGTCACGGCCTCGGCGCCCGCGCCGACCAGCGCGGCGGCCGGCAGGGTCAGCGCCCAGGCGACGAACATCCGGCTCGCGGTGGACCAGCGGACCACCCCGCCCTTGCGGCCCAGGCCCGCGCCCATCACCGAGCCGGAGACGACATGGGTGGTGGAGAGGGAGAAGCCGAGGTGGGAGGAGGCCAGGATCGCGGTCGCGGCGCTGGTCTGCGCGGCGAAGCCCTGACGGGGCTCCAGGTCGGTCAGGCCCTTGCCCATGGTGCGGATGATGCGCCAGCCGCCGATGTAGGTGCCGAGCGCGATGGCCAGACCGGCGGAGAGGATCACCCAGGTGGGAGGGTTGGAACCGGGGGAGAGGGCGCCGCCAGCGATGAGCGCGAGCGTGATGATGCCCATGGTCTTCTGCGCGTCGTTGGTGCCGTGCGCCAGGGAGACCAGGCCGGCCGAGGCGATCTGGCCGGCGCGGTAGCCCTTGCGGGTCGCGGCGGCACTGTCGCCGTCCCGGCCGATGCCGTAGGAGAGGCGGGTGGCGGCCATCGTGGCGAGGCCCGCCACGATCGGCGCCGCCACCGCCGGGAGCAGCACCTTGGTGACCAGCACGTCGCCGTGGACGGCGCCGAAGCCGGCCGAGGCGACGGTGGCACCGACGAGGCCGCCCATCAGGGCGTGCGAGGAGCTGGAGGGCAGGCCCACCAGCCAGGTCAGCAGGTTCCAGAGGATCGCGCCGGTCAGGGCCGCGAAGATGACCTCGGGGCGGATGCCGGTCTCGTCGACGAGCCCCTTGGAGATCGTGTTGGCGACCTCCACCGAGAGGAAAGCGCCCACCAGGTTGAGCACGGCGGACATGGCCACCGCGACCTTGGGCTTGAGAGCACCGGTCGAGATGGTGGTGGCCATCGCGTTGGCGGTGTCGTGGAAACCGTTCGTGAAATCGAACGCGAGTGCGGTTATCACCACTATCGCGAGGATCAGCGAGAAGCTTTCCATTTACCCAGGCAATCGTTCGAAGTCGTTGGCTGGATGAACGTAGGGAACCTGGGTGAACGGAAGGTGAACTGGGACGGGCGCCTTGGTGCCGGAAGCGGCGCCCCGGGTTCCGGGTGCTGCCGGCGGCCTCGTGGGGGCCGGTCAGCGCCCGCGCGCGAAGGCCCGCAGCCGGGTCGGGGAGCCGCCGAAGAGATCCTGGTCACCCGGCAGCCTGCCCTTGGTGCCGTGCTGCCAGAACGTCCAGTAGCGCCAGCCGCCCGGCAGCCTGCCCGGGCCCGAGGAGCCGTGGCCCGCGATCCACAGCGGGTGGTCGGCGGAGAAGGCGCGGCTGTCTCCGGTGCAGGCGGCCCACCAGTTGGCGGTGGTGTAGATGACCGGACGGCGGCCGGTCTCCCGGCGCACCTCGTCGCTGAAGGACCTGATCCAGCGCACCATCCGCGTCCGGCTCAGCCCGTAGCACTTGTGGTGCCTGCCGTACGGGTTGTACTCGATGTCCAGTGCGGGAGGCAGCGTCACCCCGTCCGCCCGCCAGCCGCCGCCGTGCCGGACGAAGTACGCGGCCTGCGCGGCGCCGGAGGAACGGTTCGGCAGGGCGAAGTGGTACGCGCCCCGGACCAGGCCGGCCCGGCGGGCGCCGTTGTACTGGCCGGTGAAATAGGGGTTGCGGTAGGTCGTGGACTCGGTCGCCTTGACGTACGCGAACCGGGCGCCCCTGGCGCGGGCCGCGTACCAGTCGACGCGCCTCTGGTGCGAGGAGACGTCGTGACCCTCGGGCTGGGTCCGGCGCGGCTCCGGCTTCGCGGCCGGCGGGGCGTGGGCGGCGGTGAGGGCCCCGGTCAGGGTGAGGCCCGAGAGGGCCGCCGCGAGGACACCCGCAGGGCGGCGGAATGATGAACGGTCACGGGCCATGCGGTCCCCCGGCGAGACGTGGTCCAGCGGCAAGAGGGATCAGTGAAAGCCGCACGCACGTCAGAAGTGTGACTATTTCTGGTGTTTCTGGTCGGTTTAGCTCGTTCGGCGGCGCGTGGAGGGGGCCGAAGCGGGCACACGCCCGGCCGGCTCCTGGCAGGATCACGGCATGGCGGAACAGCGGCGGGAAGCGGACGGCGACGAGGCGCGGGCCTGGGAGGAACTGGTGGCCGCGGCCCGGCGGACCGTGACCGATGGGCTGGTCGTCGGCACCTCCGGCAACGTCTCCGTACGGGTGGGCGACACCGTGCTGGTCACCCCCTCGGGCGTGCCCTACGACCGGCTCACCCCGGCCGACGTCACCGGCGTCGATCTCCTGGGCCGCCAGGTGCTCGGGTCGCTGGTGCCGACCAGCGAACTCCCCATGCACCTGGCGGTCCACCGCACCACCGACGCCCGCGCGATCGTCCACACCCACGCCGTGCACGCCACCGCCGTCTCCACCCTCGTCACCGAGCTGCCCGCCGTCCACTACATGACCGGCGCCCTCGGCGGTCCCGTACGGGTCGCCCCCTACGCCCCCTACGGAACCCCCGAACTCGCCGCGCACGTGCTCCGGGCCCTCGAGGGCCGCTCCGGCTGCCTCCTCCGCAACCACGGCACGCTCACCTACGGGGACACCCTGGAGCGCGCCTACGACCGCACCGCCCAACTGGAGTGGATGTGCCGCGTCTGGCTCACGGCGTCCTCGGTACCGGGCCTGAGCCCGTCCCTGCTCACCGGGGCGGAGCTGGCGGAGGCTGGGGAGCGGCTGCGCGGGTACGGGCAGCGCTGAGCGCCGCCGCTCCACTGGCCGGGAACCGTCCCGCCCGTGACACTGGATCCGTGCGAAGAGTCCAGGTAGTCGCCGCCGCCATCGGTGCCGTGCTGGCCGCGGGCGCCGCGTCCGTGGCCGTCGGGAGGCTGGCCAGCGGAGCCGCGCTGAAGCTGCCGCCCGGCCGCCCGCTGCCCACCGAACCCCGGCTCACCGTGCACGGTGTGGAGGACGGCCGGATCGCCCTCACCCGTGACCTCGCCTCCCTGCGCCCCGGCGTCTACGGCCTCGCGGGCAACGGCTCGCACGCCGTCGTCGCAGGGGTGCTGGAGGGAGCCGAGCAGCGCCCGGACACCGTGGTGCGCCGGCTCGAACGCCTCACCCACGGCGCGTTCGCCCCGGGCGACCCGGCCTGGCTCACACCCAACGCGTACGTGGGCGATCCCGGCTCCGCCCTCGGCCAGGAGTACGCCGACATCGACATCCCCGGCGAACTCGGCCCGCTCCCCGCCTGGTTCGTGCCCGGCCCCAGGGACACCTGGGTCATCGCCGTGCACGGCCTCGGCACCACCCGCGAGCAGACCCTCAACGTCATGGGGATGCTGCACTCACTCGGCCTGCCCGTACTGGCCCTCGCCTACCGGGGCGACATCGGCGCCCCGCGCCCTCCGGACGGCCTGAGCCACCTCGGCGAGAGCGAGTGGCGGGACGTTGACGCGGCGATCCGGTACGCGGTCCGCTACGGCGCCCGCCGGGTCGTCCTCCTCGGCTGGTCCACCGGCGCCACCATGGCGCTGCGCGCCGCCGAACGCTCCTCCGTCAAGGACCGGATCGCCGGCCTGATCCTCGACTCGCCCGTCCTCGGCTGGGAGACCACCCTGCGCGCCCTGGCCCACGCCCGCCACGTCCCCGGCCCCCTCCTGCCCCTCGCGGTACGCGCCGCCCAGGGGCGGGCCGGCATACGCACCGCCCGCCATGCCGAGGGTGTCGGACCCGTCGCGGTCCCCACCCTGATCATCCACGGCCCCGACGACCAGGTCGCCCCCTGGGCCGACTCCCGCCGCCTCGCCGCCCGCCAGCCGGACCTCATATCCCTGCACACCGTCCCCCAGGCCCCCCACGCCGCCATGTGGAACACGGACCCCACCGCGTACGAGGACCTCCTCCGCCGCTTCCTGACCCCCCTGCTGTAGCGACTCGGCCAGAAGCCCGGCCCCCGGCCCCCCGGCGCCCGGCTCGCCGCAGGTCGCGCGGCCGGGGCCGGAGCACCCCGACCCGGCCGGAGGCCCGGTTCTGGCCCTCTCCGTCGCCGCGTGTGACGTCCCGTTTGGGTTTTCGGACCGTCAACCGGAAGACTGCACCCGTGACGTCCCGTATCCCGCGCGACTCCAGGCTTCGACTCGTCCGACCGCGACCCCTGGCCGCCGCCCCCAGAGCTGTGAACCAGCGGCGCACGCGCCGCACCGCACCCCGGCCGCCCGAGGGGACACCGGCCCCCGCCGAACTGGCGAGACTCGCCCGGACCGTCCTCGCCGGGGCGGTCCGGGTGGCCCGGTGGGCCGACCTCGCCCTGGGACCCGGCAGCGACGCCGGCACCGACGACGGCAAGGCCACCCTCTCCGACGCGACCGCCGAGCGCGCCGCCGCCGACCTCGGCCTCACCCCCGCGCAGATCCGCGCCGACTGGGACACCGCCCGCCTCTCCGGCCTGGTCGAGGTGCACGGCGACAGCGCCCGCCCCGGCTGGCGCCTGCGCGCCTGGGACCGGGACGACAGCGCCGTACTGCGCGGCTGGGTCGCCCTCTTCGACGCCTGGTCGCTGGCCTGCCCCGAACCGCGCGGCCAGGAGCCGGCCTCGGTCGCCGAGGTCGTCTCGGCGATGCCCCAGGTCCTCTCCTTCCTCCAGCTCTCCGCCGGACCCGTCCCGACGGAGCAGTTGCTCGACCTGCTCCAGCAGCGGGTGACCGAACTGCGCACCGAGCGCTGCGAGGTCACCTACCCCGGCGACGTCGAGGCCCCCGTCGTCACCGTCCCCGGCCCGGACGTCCCCCTCGCCCCCCTGCTGGACTGGGCCGTGGCCGCGCTGGCCGCCGTCGGCGCGCTCACCCACGGCGACGGCCACGCCACCCTCACCCCGCTCGGAAGCTGGGCGGTGTGGGTCAAGCTGGAGCAGATCTGCGTCGCCGCGCAGAGCCCCGCCGGGAACATCGAGCAGTCCGCAGAGGACATGCTGCGCGGCTGCGCCCAGCTGCGCCCCAACGCCGCCCGCGCCGAATACCGCGCCTGGCTCGCCGCCCGCACCGTCGGCGGAGCCGTCGGTCAGCTGCTCGACGCCGCCCGGGGCGACGACGCCCTGCTGCGCGGCCTCGCCTTCGAGGCGCTCCGCGTGGTCGGCGCGCCCGCCGAGCACGAGGTCCGCGCCGTCGTCGCGGAGCCCGTGCTGCGGCCCTACGCCCTGCTGTGGCTCGCCGAGTACGACGGCGTCGACCCCGAGGACGCCCACGAGGTCCTCACCCGCGAGGAAGCCACCTGGCTGTGGGTCGACACCGCCGCGGCCGTCGCCGACCACGGCGAGGCCGACATGCTGGTCCGGCACCTGGAGGCGGCGGTGCAGCCCACCGTGCCCGCCCTGCTGGAGGAGGTCCGGTCCGTGGGCCACCCCCGCACCGTGCAGGTCCTGGTCGCGCTGGCCGCCGCCCACCCCGACCCGGCCCTGGCCAAGGCCGTGCGCCGGGCCGCCTTCCAGGTGCACACCGGGGGCTGAGCCGGGCCCGCCGATGCCCCCGCCGCTCAGGTGGACAGCGCGGGGGCGTACGTCCCGAAGCTCCAGACGTTGCCCTCGGCGTCCCGTGCCGTGTAGTCCCGCGAGCCGTAGTCCTGGTCCGTCGGGGGCATCAGGATCTCCACGCCGTGCTCCACCGCGCGCCGGTGATGGGCGTCGACGTCCTCCACCACCACGTACACGCCCGTCGGCCCGCCGCCGCCCATCGCCTCGGCGAAGACGCCGCCGCGCCCCCTGGACCCCAGCATCACGGCGCCGTTCCCCTGGGTCAGCTCGGCGTGCAGGACCGTGCCGTCCTCCGCCTCGTGCACCACCAGCCCGGTGAAGCCCAGCGCCTGGGTGAGCTGTGCGATCGCCGCCCGGGCGTCCGCGTACAGCAGCGTGGGGTACACGCTCGGGCGCCGCCTGGTGTCCGCCATGCCGATCACTCCCTCGTGAACGGTTCCGTCCCGCTTCGTCCCCCCAGTCTGGCAGCGGGCACTGACAGGAATAGGAGCATCAACGCCTCAGCCGAACGTGTCGCACCGGTCCGGATCACCCGTCCGGTACCCCTGGTCGAACCACTGCTGCCGCTGCAGCGAGGACCCGTGGGTCCAGGTCTCCGGGGTCACCTTCCCCTGGAACTCCTGCTGGATGCGGTCGTCGCCCACGGCCGCCGCCGCGTTCAGTCCGTCCTTGATGTCGGCGGGGGTCAGCTCGGTGATCAACGGCCTGCCCGTCGACTCGTCCGGCGTCGTCGTCGCGTGGTGCGCCCACACCCCGGCGTAGCAGTCCGCCTGCAGCTCCACCCGGACCGAGCTGCTGTTCTCGCCGGTCGTCCCGTCCTGGGTACGGCCCAGCGTGCCCATGAGGTCCTGCACATGGTGGCCGTACTCGTGCGCGATCACGTACGCCTGGGCGAACGGGCCCCCGCTCGCCCCGAACTTGGTGCGCAGCTCGTCGAAGAAGCCCAGGTCCAGGTAGACCCGCTGGTCGCCGGGGCAGTAGAACGGCCCCACGGCCGCCGTCGCCGCCCCGCAGGCGGTACGGATCTGCCCGGTGAAGAAGTACGTCTGCGCCGGGGTGTACCGCTTCCCGCGCTGCCGGAACTCGCCCGACCAGTAGTCCTGCACGCTGTTGACCACCGCGACCGCCCGGCAGTCCTCACGGGTGTTCGCGTCCCGGCCGGTACGGCAGGACTGCTGGACCTCGCTCACCGAGGAGGGCTGGGAGGAGGTCTGGTCACCGCCCGAGGAGAGCCCGAGCTGGTCCGGTCCGACGCCCAGGAACAGCGCCAGCAGCAGCCCGACCAGCCCGACGACACCCCCGCCGATCGTCGCCCGGCCGCCCGGCACCCGGCTCCCGCGCACGTCCCGCACCTCGGAGGTGTCCAGATTCGCGTCGTCGTCGAACTGCACAGCCCGTCACCTTCTGTCAGCGTCCATCGGCTTCCGCGTGCTTCCGGCCGACCCGTCACACCCGTCGTCCGCAGCTCACGCGGCATGTGTACCCCGAGAGCCCCCGCACCCTGCCTCCCGGCGCAGGAAAAGGGCTTGCCCGCCCCCGTTAGACTGGCCTCATGGCCATTCTCCTCGCGCATTAGACGGCGGGAACGCCCTCGACAGCCGCCCATCCGTCAACCACGTACGCCCAGGAGTATGTCCGTGATCTCCGCCTCCGGTATCGAGCTGCGCGCCGGCGCGCGCGTCCTCATCGAGAACGCCACCTTCCGTGTCGCCAAGGGTGACCGCATCGGCCTCGTCGGCCGCAACGGCGCGGGCAAGACCACCCTCACCAAGTGCCTCGCCGGTGACGGCATCCCGGCCGCCGGCACCATCACCCGCTCCGGAGAGGTCGGCTACCTCCCGCAGGACCCCCGCACCGGCGACCTCGACGTCCTCGGCCGCGACCGCATCCTCTCCGCCCGCGGCCTCGACGTGCTGATCCGCAAGATGCGCGAGAACGAGCAGCGCATCGCCAACGGCTCCGGCGCCACCCGCGAGAAGGCCCTGCGCCAGTACGAGCGCCAGGAGACCGAGTTCCTCACCAAGGGCGGCTACTCCGCCGAGGCCGAGGCCGCGACCATCGCCGCCGCGCTCAACCTGCCCGACCGCGCGCTCGGCCAGCCGCTGCACACCCTCTCCGGCGGTCAGCGCCGCCGTATCGAGCTGGCCCGCATCCTCTTCTCGGACGCCGACACCCTGCTGCTCGACGAGCCGACCAACCACCTCGACGCCGACTCGATCGTCTGGCTGCGGGACTACCTCAAGACCTACCGCGGCGGCTTCATCGTGATCTCCCACGACGTCGAGCTGGTCGAGACGGTGGTCAACAAGGTGTTCTACCTGGACGCCAACCGCTCCCAGATCGACGTCTACAACATGGGCTGGAAGCTCTACCAGCAGCAGCGCGAGGCCGACGAGAAGCGCCGCAAGCGCGAGCGGCAGAACGCCGAGAAGAAGGCCGCCGCCCTGCACTCGCAGGCCGACAAGATGCGCGCCAAGGCCACCAAGACGGTCGCCGCGCAGAACATGGCCAAGCGTGCCGACAAGCTGCTCTCCGGCCTGGAGGCCGTCCGCCAGTCCGACAAGGTCGCCAAGCTCCGCTTCCCCGAGCCCGCGCCCTGCGGCAAGACCCCGCTGATGGCGGAGGGCCTGTCGAAGTCGTACGGCTCGCTGGAGATCTTCACCGACGTCGACCTGGCCATCGACAAGGGCTCCCGCGTCGTCATCCTCGGCCTCAACGGCGCCGGCAAGACCACCCTGCTGCGCCTCCTCGGCGGCGCGGAGCAGCCCGACACCGGCTCGGTCGTCCCCGGCCACGGCCTCAAGCTCGGCTACTACGCCCAGGAGCACGAGACTCTGGACCCCGAGCGCACGGTCCTGGAGAACATGCGCTCGGCCGCACCGGACCTGGACCTGGTCGAGGTCCGCAAGACGCTCGGCTCTTTCCTCTTCTCCGGCGACGACGTCGACAAGCCGGCCGGGGTCCTCTCCGGCGGTGAGAAGACCCGCCTCGCCCTCGCCACCCTGGTCGTCTCCTCGGCCAACGTGCTGCTGCTGGACGAGCCCACCAACAACCTCGACCCCGCCAGCCGCGAGGAGATCCTCGGCGCGCTGCGCACCTACAAGGGCGCCGTCGTCCTGGTCACCCACGACGAGGGCGCCGTCGAGGCGCTCCAGCCGGAGCGGATCATCCTGCTCCCGGACGGCGTGGAGGACCTGTGGGGCTCCGGTTACGCCGACCTGGTCGCCCTCGCCTGACCTTCGACGGATCACTCGGACCGATCATTCGGCCCAGTGGTGATCCACCATCTGAGTGAGATCTCCTCATACCGAGGTGTGTCCTACACGGATTTTCCGGCCGGTCCCCCGGTACCCGAGCGGTACCGGGGGATCGGCCGTCTCGCGTCTCTGACCTGCGACTTCCTGGTTCCACCCGTTCGGCGGTACGCGTGCGAAGCTTCGGAATCCCTGGTTCCGTATGTGCGGACCCGCTCCTGTCGTCACGACCTCGTCTCACGGACCTTGCCGAATGGGTGGCCAACCCGGCGAGAAGGGGTGATCATGAGAAGACCAGAGCGCACTTCCCACGAGGAGGCACGGGTGGCCGAGACTCTGAAGAAGGGCAGCCGGGTTACCGGCGCCGCGCGTGACAAGCTCGCGGCAGACCTGAAGAAAAAGTACGACTCCGGTGCGAGCATCCGGGCGCTGGCCGAGGAGACCGGTCGCTCGTATGGCTTCGTGCACCGGATGCTCAGCGAGTCGGGCGTCACGCTCCGTGGGCGTGGCGGTGCGACGCGGGGCAAGAAGGCCGCGTCGTCCTGACTCCGGGCGGCCCATCGGCTTCGATGGTGGCCACCCGGTCGGTCTCCTGATCGTCCGGGTGGTTACTGTGCAGTCACTTCGCGGTGCCGTACGGCTCCGCGCGATGACCGCACCCACCGGAGGCGCCCCATGGCTTCGCCCGACCAGGACCTCGCTCCTGTACTCGACAAGGACGGCGTACGGCTCACCGTCGACGACGCGCTCGCCACGGTGACCCTGACCAACCCGGCCAAACGCAACGCGCAGAGTCCGGCTCTGTGGCGGGCGCTGGCCGAAGCGGGCCGGGCGCTGCCGGGCTCCGTCCGGGTCGTCGTGCTGCGCGGCGAGGGCAAGTCCTTCTCCGCCGGGCTGGACCGTCAGATGTTCACCCCGGAGGGGATCGAGGGCGAGCCGACCTTCATCGATCTCGCGCGCCGTGACGACGCCGGGGTCGACTCCGCCATCGCCGCGTTCCAGGAGGCGTTCACCTGGTGGCGGCGCAACGACATCGTGTCCATCGCCGCTGTGCAGGGACACGCCATCGGTGCCGGTTTCCAGCTGGCCCTCGCCTGTGACCTGCGCGTCGTCGCCGACGACGTCCAGTTCGCCATGCGCGAGACCAGCCTCGGCCTGGTCCCCGACCTCACCGGCACCCATCCACTGGTGGGCCTCGTCGGCTACGCCCGCGCGCTGGAGATCTGCGTGACCGGCCGCTTCGTCCACGCCGAGGAGGCGGTCGTCTCCGGCCTGGCCAGCGTCGCGGTGCCCGCAGCCGAACTCGACGGCGCCGCCATCGATCTGGCCTCCGCCGTGCTGGCCGCGCCGCGCGACGCCGTGGTGGAGACCAAGGCGCTGCTGCGCGGTGCCGTCGGCCGTTCCTTCGACGAGCAGGTCGTCGCCGAGCGCGCCGCCCAGGCCCGTCGCCTGCGCGACCTCGCCGGCATCGGCGACTGAGCGCACCGCCCCTCGCGCGAGCGTTCTCACTCCACGCCGGTCACCAGGACCGCCACCGTCGGGCGGTCCTCCAGTGTGTCCCGCACCGCGGCGCGCACCCGCTGGGCCACCTCGGTGGCCCGGTGCGCGGAGTCCGTGGCGACCTCCACTGACACGTGCCGGTGCGGGAGGGCCGCGTCCGACTCGCGCCGCTGCACCCGGATGGCGTGCCCGCGATCGCCGAATGCCGCCGTCAGCCGGGCCACCCCGGCCACCGTGAGCACGGCCGCGGCCACCGCAGCCTCGTCCGGGTCTGTGGTCCGCTCGGCGTCCGGGGCCCGCTGCGCCTGGGGTGCCGGGGGCGGTCCGGCGGGCGGCTCCAGCAGGTCCGTGACCCGCAGGTCCACCTCCGTCACCGTCAGCCCCAGCCGGTCGGCCGCCGCCGTCAGCGCCTCCCGCAGCCGGCCGGCCGTCTCCGGCAGCGGCCGGGCGGCGGTCGCCGCGAAGTCGGCCGTCACCCGCAGGGGCCCCGGCCACAGAGCGCTCGGCGGGGCCGGCACGACCGGCTCGCTCACCTCGCGCGGATCGGCCGGACCGATCCGCAGCGTGCCCAGCCACGCCCCCGGCACCTCGGCCGCCGCCCCGGCCAGCATCGAGGCGGCCGCCCGTTCCGTCATCCACGCGCCGTCCCGGCTGCCGCCGAGCGGCAGCAGTCTGCCGGGCGCCAGTCGCTGCCGTACCGCCTGTGTCCAGTCCGCCGTCATTCCTCCACCCTGCCCTCTCCACGGCGCGCAACGGCGCAGGCGTGCTTACGGTGGTCGGAGAACGACGACCGAAAAGGGGAGCAGTGGCGATGAGCGAGATGGCAACCCACGGCGGCGACAGCGAGCCGCAGACCTCGGCCCGCAGGCAGACCCGTTCCGGCGGCGGCGACCCGGCGACCAGAGGCCGCACCACGATCGCGGACGGAGTCGTCGAGAAGATCGCCGGAATGGCGGCACGTGACGCGGTCGGCGTGTACGCCATGGGCAGCGGGATCTCCCGCACGCTCGGTGCCATGCGCGACCGGGTCCCGGGCGGCGGCAGGACCGTCACCCGAGGGGTGAAGGCCGAGGTCGGCGAGGTCCAGACCGCGCTCGACCTGGAGATCGTCGTGGAGTACGGCTTCCCCATCGGCGACGTCTCCCGCGCGGTGCGGGAGAACGTGATCGCCGCCGTGGAGCGCATGACCAGCCTCGAGGTCGTCGAGGTCAACATCGCCGTCAGCGACGTCCACCTTCCCGACGAGGAGGACGACGTGGAGCCGGAGCAGCCCCGTATCCAGTGAGTCGGGGGGTAGTCGGAGGAAGAGGCCGCACCGGCTGACATCACTCGGCCGGACGAGCCGACCCGCTTGAAGGAGCTCTGCAGAGATGAGCATGGCAGCAGTCGGCATGATCGCCGGAATGGCGCTGGGCTTCGCCGGGTTCTACGGCGGGTTCGGAGCCTTCGTGCTGGTGGCGGCCCTCGGGGCCGTCGGATTCTTCGCCGGCCGCTTCGCGGACGGTGAACTGGAACTCGGCGACTTCTTCCGCCGCCGGGACGACCGCACCCGTGACGACCGGTTCCGCACCGGTGGCGACCGGCGCGACTGGCGCCGGTGACCGCGATGAGCACGGACGCCGGCGCGGCGGCGCCGGCCGTCCCGGACCGTACCCCGCCGGGCGAGCGCGGGTTCACCCGGATCGCGGACCGGGTGGTCGCCAAGATCGCCGCCCGTGCCGCGCGCGAGGCGATCGCCCCGCTGCCGCGCGACTTCGACTCCCCGCACGCCACGGTCAACGTCCGTCCGCGAGCCCGCGGCACCGGGCCGGTCGAGGACAGCCCCTTCGCCACGGCCCGGGTGCGGGTCGTGCTGGAGCTGGAGTACCCCTGCGACATCGGGGCTCGCTGTGCCGCCGTCCGCCGCCGGGTCACCGAACGGGTGGGCACGCTGGCGAACATGGAGGTGCCGGAGGTGGTCGTCGAGGTGGAGCGGCTGCGGCTGGCCGGTGAGCACAAGGGGAGGACGGTATGAGCGAGCCGCCGCAGGACGCCACCCGGCCCATGCCCGTGGTCGACACCCGGAAGCCCTCCGGCACCGACCCGCACTCGTCGTCGGCCGACGGTCAGCCCGCTCTCTCCCCGGACGCCCACGGCAGCGGCCGGTTCTGGTCGGCCCGCCGCGTCCCGTCGGCGCTGGTCGCCCTGCTCACCCTGGGCGGCGCGGGCCTGCTGCTGTACGACGTGGTCGCCGTCCGCGCCGGATACCCGGCGATGTACTGGCGCCGCGAACTCGCCCGCCAGCTGGCCGAGCGCCCACTCGACGACGTCCTGGTGCTCGCGGGCGCCGCCTTCGTCACCGCCGTCGGCCTGTGGCTGATCCTGCTCGCGATCACCCCCGGCCTGCGCGACCTGCTCCCCATGCTCCGCCCGCGCTACGACGTACGTGCCGCGCTCACCCGCGACGCCGCCGCCCAGGTGCTGCGCGACCGGGCGGTGGAGGTCTCCGGCGTGCGCGAGGCGCGGGTGCGGATGCGGCGCCGCCGGGCCGACGTGCGGGTGATCTCGCACTTCCGGGATCCCGCCGAGGTGCGGGGCGACCTGGACGCCGCGCTCGCCGGCGCGGTCACCGACCTCGGCACGGTCCGGCGCCCCAAGCTGTCGGTACGCCTCAGGGGACCCGGGAAGAAGGGATGAGGGGCATGCGTTCAGGAGCCGTCAACCGCGTCCTGCTGGCGCTCGCCGGACTGGTGCTGTTCGTGCTCGGCGGATCCGTCCTGGCCGTCGGCCTCGGCGCGCCGTCGCCCTCCTGGTGGCCGCACTCCGGCCGGCACGACGTGCTGCTCAGCCGGGCCGAGCGCACCGCCTGGCGGGACCAGGACTGGTGGTGGCCGGCGCTGATCGCGCTGCTGGCCGTCCTGTTCCTGGTCGGGCTGTGGTGGCTGGTGTCGGTGCTGCGCAGGCACCGGCTGTCCGAGATCCTCGTCGACAGCGGCGAAGGCAGCGGCGCCCTGGTGCGCGGCGGCGCGCTGGAGTCCGCGCTCGCGGACGACGCGGCCCGCCGCCCGGGTGTGGCCGGGGCCGACGCCCGCCTGAGCGGCCGCCGTACGTCACCCGCGCTGCGCGCCGGGCTCCGGCTGGAACCCGGCGCGTCCCCGGCCGCCGCCCTGGCCGACTTCGCCGAGCGCCCGCTGCGTGCCGCCCGCGAATCCACGGGCATCGGGACCCTGCCCACCGTGGTGCGGCTGCGGGCGGTGCGGCACAAGGCGGACCGGGTGAGCTGACGGTCCGCCCCCGGAAAGAAGGGGGGTCAGAACCCGTGCCGCATGCCGCCGTCGACCGGCAGCATGACGCCCGTCAGATAGGACGCGGCCGGAGACAGCAGGAACGCGGCCACCCGTCCGAACTCCTCCGGCGCCCCGTACCGGCGCAGCGGGATACGGGACTCGTTCGCCGCCCTGGTGGCCGCCGGGTCGGCGGACAGGGAGTCCAGCTCGCGCACCCGGTCGGTGTCGATGCGCGCCGGGAGCAGCCCGACGACGCGGATGCCTCGGGGGCCCAGCTCGTCGGAGAGGGACTTGGCGAATCCGGCGAGGCCCGGCCGCAGCCCGTTGGAGATGGTCAGCCCCGCGATCGGCTCGTGCACCGAGCCCGACAGCACGAAGCCGATGACCCCGCCCGGCTCCAGCTCGGCCGCCGCCGCGCGCGCCAGGCGCACCGCGCCGAGGAACACCGACTCGAACGCGTCCCGCCACTGCTCGTCGCTGTTGTCCGCGACGAAGCCGGGCGGCGGACCGCCGACGCTGATGAGGATGCCGTCGAAACGGCCGAAGCGCTCGCGGGCCTGCGCGATCAGCCGCTCCGGAGCGTCCGCCTCGGAGTTGTCGACGGCCACGCCCAGCGCGTCCGGGCCCAGCTCGGCGGCGGCGTCCGCCACCCGCTGCTCGTCCCGGCCGGTGACGACCACCTTCGCCCCGTCCGCGGCCAGCTGCCGCGCGGCCGCGTTGCCCAGGCCCCGCGAGGCGCCGGTGACGACGTACACCCGGTCCTTCAGTCCAAGATCCATGCTCCTATCCTGCCTCCTCGGTCCCGAAAAGCGTGAGGGCGGTGTTGACCAGCGCGATGTGACTGAACGCCTGCGGGAAGTTGCCGAGCTGGCAGCCGGCCTCCTCGTCGTACTCCTCGGCCAGCAGCCCCACATCGTTGACCAGCCCCGCCAGCCGCTCGAACAGCGCGCGGGCCTCCTCGGTGCGGCCGGTCATGTGCAGGGCGTCGGCCAGCCAGAAGGAGCAGGCGAGGAAGGCGCCCTCACCCCCGGGCAGCCCGTCCACCACCGGGCCCTCGGGGTCCTCGGTGTCGTAGCGGCGCACGAGGCCCCGGTCGCCCAGGTCGGCGGCGACCGCGTCCACCGTGCCGATCACCCGGGGGTCGTCCGGGGGCAGGAAGCCCACGCGCGGGATGAGCAGCAGCGAGGCGTCCAGCGCACGCGAGCCGTAGTACTGGGTGAAAGTGTTGCGCTCCGGGTCGTAGCCCCTGGCGCACACCTCCGCGTGGATCTCGTCGCGCAGCGCCCGCCAGCCCGGCAGATCGCCCTCCAGCCCGGGATGCTCCTCCAGGGTGCGTACGGCGCGGTCCACCGCCACCCACGCCATCACCTTGGAGTGCGTGAACTGGCGGCGGCCTCCGCGCACCTCCCACAGCCCCTCGTCCGGCTGCCGCCACTGTTCCTCGAGGAAGCCGATCAGCGCGCACTGGAGGGCCCACATGTGCGGGCGGGCCGACAGCCCCGACTTCCGGGCCAGCCACAGGGCGTCCATCACCTCGCCGTACACGTCGAGCTGGAGCTGGTCCACCGCGCTGTTGCCGATGCGGACCGGCGCCGAGCCCGCGAACCCCGCCAGCCAGGGCAGCTCGGTCTCAGGGAGCCTGCGCTCGCCGGCGACCCCGTACATGATCTGGAGGTCCTCGGGGCTGCCCGCGACCGCCCGGAGCAGCCAGTCGCGCCACGCCTCGGCCTCCTCGTGGTACCCGGCGGCGAGCAGCACGCTCAGGGTGAGGGTGGAGTCGCGCAGCCAGCAGTAGCGGTAGTCCCAGTTGCGCACCCCGCCCAGCTTCTCCGGCAGCGAGGTGGTGGCCGCCGCGACAATCCCTCCGGTGGGCCGGTAGGTGAGCGCCTTCAGAGTGATCAGGGAGCGCACCACGGCGTCCCGGTACGGCCCGTCGTAGCGGCACCGCCCACTCCAGTGCCGCCAGTCCCGGACGCTGGAGCTGAGCGCCTGGTAGGGGTCGATCGGCCGCGGGCGCGGCTGGTGCGAGGGGTGCCAGGTGAGCACGAAGGCCACCCGCTCGCCCTCGGCCACGGTGAACTCCGAGTGCGTGCCGAGGTCCTCGCCCCAGGTGCGCACGCGCGGCTCGGAGCGCAGCCAGGTGGAGTCCGGACCCGCGACGGCCACCCGGTGCCCGTGCTCCCGGCGCATCCACGGCACGATGGAGCCGTGGTCGAAGCGCAGCCGGAGCGTGCTGCGCACGGTGACCCGCCCGCTGACCCCCTCCACGATCCGGACGACGTCCGGGACCTTGTCGCGCTGCGGCATCAGGTCGGTGACGCGCACGGTGCCCTCGGGGGTGTCCCACTCGGTGTCCAGGACGAGGGTGTCGGGCCGGTAGCCGCGCCGGGTGCAGGTGCCGGCGCCCTTCGGCGCGATCCGCCAGTAGCCGTTGTCCTCGTCGCCCAGCAGCCGGGCGAAGCAGGCGCCGGAGTCGAAGCGGGGCAGGCAGAGCCAGTCGATCGAGCCGTCCCGGCCGACCAAGGCCGCGGTCTGCTCGTCGCCGATGACGGCGTAGTCCTCGATGCGCGCATTCACGCCTTGCCGTTTCCCCGCGCGGCCTGACGGCCAATCAGGTGGTGCGCCGGGGGAGTGAAACCCGGCTCACACGGCGGCGGGCTCCGCCTCGGTCCCGCTCTCCTGCCTGGCGGCGGCCGCCCTGTCGCGCAGCTCGCGCCGGACCAGGAACCACCAGCCGACGGGCACGGCGGCGGCGAACAGCCACCACTGGATCATGTACGCGTAGTTCAGCGGGGCGTCCTCGCTGCCGGGGCTGGAGATCTGCTCCGGGGTGCCCCCCCGGGGCTCCGGCGCGGTCTGCTCCACGTAGCCGCCGAGCACCCGCGCGCCGAGGCGCTTCGCCTGGTCGGTGCTGTCGATCAGCATGACCTGGCGGGCGGGGAGGCCGGCGATCCGCTTGATGCCGCTGGCCGCGGTGGTCTCGTCGGCCTTCAGCCGGCCGGTGATCGTGACCTGCCCGGCCGGGGGCGGGGGAACCTTCGGGTACTCGGTCTGGGCTCCGTTCGCCGGAATCCAGCCCCGGTTGACCAGCAGCACCCGGCCGTCGGCCAGCCGCAGCGGGGTCAGGACGTGGAAGCCCACCTCGTCGTCGGCGTTGGTGCGGCGCCGGACGACCTCCTCGTGGGCGGTGTCGAAGGTGCCGGTCGCGGTGACCGTGCGGTACTTGTCGGCGTGGGTGACGGCGCGGCCGGGGGCGGTGAGCCGTTCCACGGGCACCGGGGCGGCGTGCAGGGCCCGGGCGACCAGGTCGTTGCGGGCGGTGCGTTCCTCGTACCGGTGGTGCTGCCAGAAACCGAGCCTGATCATCGTCGGGATCAGCGCGATCACGACGAGGGTGAGGATCACCCACTGGCGGGTGAGCAGGAAGCGGTAGCGGTGCACCCCACGACGGTACCTCCGGGTCGTGGGGTGCATTCGGGCGGGTACCGGGTCAGACCCGGTCCACCACCCCCGCCTTCCCCTCGGCGCGGGCGCAGTGCGCGCCGCAGTACCAGTGGCCCTCCACATCCACGCCCTGCCCGATGATCTGCACCCGGCAGTGCTCGCAGATGGGTGCCATGCGGTGGATGGCACAGGAGAAGCAGTCGAAGACGTGCACCGCGCCCTGTGCGTGGATCTCGAAGGTCATTCCGTAGTCATTGCCGCAAACTTCGCATCTCGCCATGCGCCTCAGGGTGGGCCGTGCCCGGCCGCGGGGCGAGCGGGCACGGGCGCGAACCGCGGGGAATCACCCGTCCGTACGGCTGTCAGCCGGCCGCTTCGACATCGCGCAGGAGTTGCCCGAAGGCGGCCTCGTCGACGACCGGGGTCCCGAACTGGCGGGCCTTGGCGGTCTTGGAGGTGCCCGAGTCGGGGTCGTTGGTGACCAGCAGGCTGGTCAGCCGGGACAGGCTGGTGGCCACGTGCAGCCCGGCCTCGGTGGCCCGGTCCTCCAGCAGTTCACGCTCGGTGGACGTGTCACCCGAAAAGGCCACCCGCATGCCCTGCTTGAGCCGTTCGCCCGGTTCGTAGCGTCCGGGGTTGGGGTAGGGGCACGCGGGCCGCTTGCGCGCGGGGCGCCAGCCGGGGCCGCGCCCGCCGCCGTAGCCGCCGGTCGCCTGACGGCCGATGAGCGGGGTGTCCGACCACTCGGTGAGCGGACGGCACTCCAGCAGCGGGAGCCGCACCTCGTTCGCGGCGGCGGCCCGCAGGCTCGGCCGGAACGCCTCCGCCAGCACCCGCGCGTCGTCCAGTGCGTGGTGCGCGCGCTGCTGCACGACCCCGAAGTGCGCGGCGAGCGACTCCAGCTTGAAGTTGGGCAGGGGCAGGCGCAGCTCCTTGGAGAGCGCGATGGTGCACAGCCGCTGGCGCACGGGGGGCTCGCGCCGGGCGCGCGCGTACTCCCGCGCGATCATCTGCCAGTCGAAGACCGCGTTGTGCGCGACCAGCACGCGGTCCGCCAGCCGGGCCGCGAACTCCTCCGCCACCTCCGCGAAGAGCGGGGCCCCTTCGAGCACGTCGCTCGTCAGCCCGTGTATCCACACCGGACCTGGGTCGCGCTCGGGGTTGACCAGCGTGTACCAGTGGTCCTCGACCTCGCCGCGCGCGTCCAGCCGGTACACGGCCGCCGAGATGATCCGGTCGTCGCGGGCCAGCCCGGTGGTCTCGACGTCAACGACCGCGTATCCCTTCGGATACACGGCCGGCCACGGGGTGGGCGAGGACACTGCGGTCGCGGGGTCTTCGAGCATGGTCAATGAGGATACGGGTCACCGCCGACGCCCGGGGCCGGCCGGGGCTCCCCGCCCACCGGCCGGACCGGGGCCCGCACGGAGGTACCGTCCTCAAGGACGGTACGGGACAACGCCCTTGAGGGCGTCGCCGCTGGTCCGGGTCCCCTCGCGGCGCGCACCCGCCCCGCGACGGCGTACCGTGGGTGTGCTCGGGCCACCCCCGGGCGCCGCCACCACCCCGGTACGAGAAGGACCACGTCATGCGCGCCACCACCATCCACGCCCCGTTCGACATGCGGGTGACGGACGTGCCCGAGCCGATCGTGCAGCTCCCCACCGACGCGGTCGTACGGGTGCTTCGCGCCTGCATCTGCGGCAGCGACCTGTGGGCCTACCGGGGCGAGGCGGCTCGGCAGCCGGGGCAGCGGATCGGGCACGAGTTCCTCGGTGTGGTGGAGGAGACCGGTTCCGACGTCGGCACGCTGCGCCGCGGCGACCTGGTGGTCGCTCCGTTCATGTGGTCCGACGGCACCTGCGAGTACTGCGCCGAGGGTCTGACCACGTCCTGCGTGCACGGCGGCTTCTGGGGCTCCGTCGGCTACGACGGCGGCCAGGGCGAGGCCGTACGCGTGCCGTTCGCCGACGGCACGCTCGTCAAGCTGCCGGGCGAGGCGGCATCCGACGACCACCTCCTCACCGGCCTGCTCACCCTCTCCGACGTGCTCGGCACCGGGCACCACGCCGCCCTCGGCGCGGGTGCCCGCCCCGGCGCCACGGTCGCCGTCGTCGGTGACGGCGCGGTCGGCCTCTGCGCGGTGCTGGCCGCCAAGCGGCTCGGCGCCGAGCGGATCATCGCCCTCGGCCGCCACGAGGCCCGCACCGACATCGCCCGCCGCTTCGGCGCCACCGACGTCGTCGCCGCGCGTGGCGACGAGGCGGTCGCGGCCGTGCGCGAGCTGACCCGCGGCCAGGGCGCGCACGCCGTCGTGGAGGCGGTCGGCACCGAGCAGTCCATGAGCACCGCCGTCAACATCACCCGCGACGGCGGCGCCATCGGCTTCGTCGGCGTCCCCCACGGCAGCGGAACCGGCCTGGACCTCAGCGTCATGTTCGACCGCAACATCGCCCTGCGCGGCGGCGTCGCCCCGGTCCGCACCTACATCCCCGAGCTGCTGCCCGACGTCCTGAACGGCACCATCGACCCCTCCCCGGTCTTCGACATGACCGTGGACATCGAGGGCGTCCCGGACGGCTACCGGGCGATGGACGAGCGCACGGCGCTGAAGGTCCTCGTCACCAACGGCTGAATGCTCAGCGCCAGGCCGCCGCGCTCGACCCCGAGGGGACCGGCGCGGCGGCCCAGTCGGCCGGCCCGCCGGTGAACGACACCGGGGACCGGGCGTACCGCAACCGGCCCAGGGGGCCGTCCCGTTCGGCCAGCCACGGGTCCGGGCCCTCGTACTCCGGTCCGCCCGGACGCGGGTCGCGGCCGGCCTCGCCGGTCAGCCAGTGCGCGGTCCGGGCGAGCGCGAGGCGCACCATGCGGCCCCGGCCGTCGCGGGACCGTTCGGCCAGGGCCCGCAGGACGGCCGCGGCCAGCAGATAGCCCGAGCCGTGGTCCAGGGCCTGCGCGGGCAGCGCGCCGGGCTCCACGGTCGAACCCTCGGCCGCCGCGATGCCGGTCGCGACCTGGACGAGGCTGTCGAAGCCGCGCCGCTCGCCCCAGGGTCCGTACGCGCCCCACGCCGAGATCTGGGCGACGACCAGGCCCGGGTACCGCTCGGCCAGGGCTCCGGCGGAGAGGCCGAAGCGGTCGAGAGCGCCGGGGCGGTAACCGGTGACGACCACGTCGGCGGAGGCCAGCAGCTCCTCCAGCGCCCGCTTCTCGACGCTGAGTTCGAGGGTGGCGGACCGCTTCCCGAAGCCGGTGTCCGCGTGCTGGTCGGGCAGCTCGGGCAGCTCGGGGCCGTCCACGCGCAGCACGTCGGCGCCGAGCAGCGCGAGGGTGCGGGTGGCGACGGGCCCGGCGAGAACGCGCGTGAGGTCCAGGACGCGGAGCCCGGCCGCGGGCAGGAGTGGTCCCGGCCCCCCGTGCAGAGGCGGGAGCCGGTGTGTCGAGGCGGCGCCGATCGGGGTGCGCTCGACCAGGGGGTGCCGGGCCACCTCGGCGCCCTGCGGATGCTCCGCCCACTGTCCGGAGGTGCGCAGGGCCACCGCCAGACCCCCGGCGGCGTACACCGTCTCCTCGATGTCCAGGGCGGAGCGTTCGAGGAGCATCCGCTCCACGTCCTCGGGGCCGGCGCCGTCCGGCAGGCCCAGGGCGCCGAGGAGGCGCTGCCGGTGGTGCGGGTAGTTGGCATGGGTGCGCACCCAGCCGTCCGCGGCCCGCCACCAGCGGGAGAGCGGGGCGAAGTTGACCGGCGCGCGGCCGTCTATCCGCAGCAGCCGCTCGCTGTGGAAGGCGGTGACGACCGCGCCGTCGTCCACCACGGCACGCGGCACCTCCCCGAGCCCGGCCCGCAGCGCGCCCAGTTCGGCGGCGGCCAGCGCGCACGTGCCCACGCACGCACGTGCCAGCCGCTGCACGGGAAGGCGGGCGATCAGGGCCCCCGGCCGCTCGACGCAGGCCAGCCGGGCGAGCATCGCGTTCTCGCCGCCCAGCGCGACCCAGGCGGACTTGATCATCGGATCGATCATGGTCGCACTATCCATCAGCCGCCCTGCCCTCTACAAGGGGCGCGGGCCCCTGGGTCCTTCGCCGGATCACGCCGGACCCCGCGAGCCCGGCGTGATCCGGAGGACAGGCCCTGAGAGCTGTCCCGTGATCCCCGGCGGGCGCGCGACGACAGCCATGGTGCCTCGCCGCGTTGCCGGATCGCCCCCGTACGCCCACTACGAGGACGACCCTCCGCCTTGCGCTGCACCGCGTCTGCCGCCGCGCGCTGATCCACCGGGGATCTCGGGACAGCCCTTAGTGGGTCACCGCCGCCAGGGCGTCGGCGATCCCCCAGCCGTAGAAGCCGTTGCGGTTCTTCGTGCCCTCGCACACCGCGTCGACCTTGCCGTCACTGTTGATGTCGTACGGGTCGGTGCACGGCGTGGCCGTCGCCTCCGCGTACAGCAGGGCCTTCACCGCGGCGGCGGGGGCGTGCGGGTGGACCGACTTGATCAGCGCGGCGACACCCGCGACGTGCGGCGAGGCCATCGAGGTGCCGGCCATGTACCCCCACTTGCCGCCGGGCAGCGGGCCGAGGATGAGACCGCTGGTCGCGGGCGGAGCCGGGGTCTGGTAGGCGGTCGAGTCGCCACCGGGGGCCGCGATGTCGATCGTGCCCAGACCGTAGTTGGAGAACGACGACTTGATGCCCTTGGCACCGGTCGCCGCGACCGTCACCACACCCGGGAGCTGGGTGGGTATGTCGAAGCACTTGCGCGGGTCGACGGTCCGGTCCGAAGGGGTGCCGTCGTTGGGGGAGGAGGAGTCGGTGATCGAGTCGGCGGCGAAGTCGTAGTTCTCGTTGCCAGCCGCCGCGACGTTGACCGTGCCCTTGCCCTCCGCGTACCGGGTGGCCCGCGTGATGGCGTCCACCAGGGCCTTCTGGTCCGGGTCGCCGGTGCAGTTGAAGTACCACGGGTCGGTGTAGTAGCTGTTGTTGGTGACGTCCACGTGGTGCTCGGCCGCCCACACGAACCCGCAGACCACGGCCTCGGTGTAGAAGTAGCCGTCCGGGTTGCCCACCTTGATGCCGGAGACCTTCACGCCCGGCGCCACACCAGTGATGCCGACGCCGTTCCTGGCGCCCGCGATCTCACCCGCGACATGCGTGCCGTGCGGGGACTCCGACGCGCTCGGCCGCCAGGCGCCGTCCGCGGTGTCGGGCGCGCCGGAGACGCAGTTGACGGAGGCCGCCCGGTCGAAGTTGGGAGCGATGTCCGGGTGGGTGTCGTCCACCCCGGTGTCGATGACGGCGACCGTCACCCTGCTGCTGCCGAGCGTCTTCTCATGGGCCTTGTCCGCCTTGATGGCGGGCAGGTCCCACTGGAGCGGCTCCAACGGGTCCTGCCCGTCCACCGCCTTGGCCTTCGACAGCTCCGCCGCCGTCAGCGGCTTCGGCGCCCCGACGTCGGTGGTGGACTGCGCGGGCAGCGGCGCGTTACGGGTGGCCCCGGCCGAGGACACACCGGACACCTTGCGGATCGACCTGGCGAAGTCGGGGTTCGCGGAGTGCACCACGATCACGCCGATACGGTCGTAACTGGCCACGACGGTACCGCCGTTGCGTCCTATCGCGCGGCGCACCGACTCGATCGTGCGATGGTCCGTTCTCGTGTTGACCACGTAGGACAGGTTCGGGCCGTCGTACGTGGTGCCGGAACCCTCCGCCGCCCGCGTCGTCGGGGCCGTGGACGGGGCCGCCGAAGCCGCCGTCGGCAGGAAGCCGAGCGAGGCGGTCAGCGACAGCACGACCGGGACGGCCGGCGCGAGCCGGCGCCGGGAGCGCAGATGAGTCATGGGATCTCCACATCATCCGGAAACGGAACCGCCCGAGGCACGGGTGGCGCTCGGGCAGGTACATGACGGGTGGGACAAGGTGAAGCTATCCCGGTGGCACGGATCTCCGAAAGGGCCGCACCCGCGTGAACCGACGTCGGGTGCGGACCGTGTGCGTCAACGAGGGGACACGGCCGGATCGTGCCCCCCGGGAGAATCACAACGGGGAGCCGCACGTTGACGCCCGGTAACGTGATCTCCGTTCCAGTGAGGTCGGCAACCGCCCGTCCGTGACGCGAGGAGACCTTGAGTGGCGATCGAGACACCGCCCCCCGCGAAGCACCCACTTCCTTCCCCTGAGGAGTTCACCGAGGCGCAGGCGAGCGCGGAGTTCGGTGAACTGCGCCGCGCGCACCGCTCGTTCGCCTTCCCCCTGACGATCGCCTTCATCACCTGGTACCTGCTCTACGTGCTGCTCTCCTGCTACGCGGGCGGCTTCATGGGTACCGAGGTCGCGGGGAACGTCAACGTGGCCCTCGTGCTGGGGCTCGCCCAGTTCCTCACCACGTTCCTCATCGCCTGGTGGTACGCGCGGCACGCCGCCGCCAAGCTCGACCCCCGGGCCGAGGCCATCAAGTCCCGGATGGAGGGCGGCGCATGATCCCCGCTCAGCACACGATCGCCGCCGGGCACACGCTGCTCGCGGCCGGCGAGGCCAGTGAGCACAGAGGTCTGATCATCTCCCTGTTCGCGGTGTTCGTCGCAACGACCCTGGTCATCACCGTCTGGGCGGGCCGCCAGACCAAGGACGCCGCCGACTTCTACGCGGGCGGCCGCCAGTTCACCGGCTTCCAGAACGGACTCGCCGTCTCCGGCGACTACATGTCCGCCGCGTCCTTCCTCGGCATCGCGGGCGCCATCGCCCTCTTCGGCTACGACGGCTTCCTGTACTCCATCGGCTTCCTGGTCGCCTGGCTGGTCGCCCTGCTCCTGGTCGCCGAGCCGCTGCGCAACTCCGGCCGCTACACCATGGGCGACGTGCTGGCCTACCGGATGCGCCAGCGCCCGGTGCGCACCGCCGCGGGCACCTCGACCATCGTGGTGTCGATCTTCTACCTGCTCGCGCAGATGGCCGGCGCCGGTGTCCTGGTCTCCCTGCTGCTCGGCATCACCAGCGACAGCGGCAAGATCGGCATCGTGGCCCTGGTCGGCGTCCTGATGATCGTGTACGTCACCATCGGCGGCATGAAGGGCACCACCTGGGTCCAGATGGTCAAGGCGGTCCTGCTCATCGCGGGCGCCGTTCTGCTGACCCTCCTGGTGCTGCTCAAGTTCCACTTCAACCTCTCCGACCTGCTCGGCTCGGCCGCCGACAACAGCGGCAAGGGCAAGGCGTTCCTGGAGCCCGGCCTGAAGTACGGCGCCTCCGGCACCTCCAAGCTGGACTTCATCTCCCTCGGCATCGCCCTGGTCCTGGGCACCGCCGGACTGCCCCACATCCTGATCCGCTTCTACACGGTGCCCACCGCCAAGGCGGCCCGGAAGTCGGTGATCTGGGCCATCGGCCTGATCGGCGCCTTCTACCTGATGACCCTCGCCCTCGGCTTCGGCGCCGCCGCGCTGATCAAGCCCGAGGAGATCATCGCCTCCAACAAGGCGGGCAACACCGCGGCCCCCCTGCTCGCCCTGCACCTCGGGGGAGTGGACTCCAGCTGGGGCGCCATCCTGCTGGCGAGCATCTCCGCCGTCGCCTTCGCCACGATCCTCGCGGTCGTCGCCGGCCTCACCCTCGCCTCCTCCTCGTCCTTCGCGCACGACATCTACGCCAACGTCATCAAGAAGGGCCAGGCCACCGAGAAGCAGGAGATCAACGCCGCCCGGTACGCCACCGTCGGCATCGGCGCCGTCTCCATCGTGCTCGGCGCCCTCTCCCGCGACCTGAACGTGGCCGGGCTGGTGGCACTGGCCTTCGCGGTCGCCGCGTCGGCGAACCTGCCGACCATCCTCTACAGCCTGTTCTGGAAGCGGTTCACCACCTCCGGTGCCCTGTGGTCGATCTACGGCGGCCTGGTCACCGCGGTCGGCCTGGTGCTGTTCTCGCCGGTGGTCTCCGGCAAGCCGACCTCGATGTTCCCCGACGTCGACTTCCACTGGTTCCCCCTGGAGAACCCGGGCATCATCTCGATCCCGGTCGGCTTCCTGCTGGGCGCGGTCGGCACCCTGCTGTCCAAGGAGGTCCCGGACGCCGAGAAGTACGCCGAGCTGGAGGTACGGTCCCTGACCGGCACCGGGGCGCACTGAGCCGGCCGCCCGGCACCTCACGGCCGCGCCGCGCGGAGGCAGGACACCCGCGCGGCGCGGCCGCGTCCGTACCGGGCCCGGGAAGGCGCGGCTGTCGATGTCCGAGGTCTCGCGTAGGCTCGCAGTTGACGCGTGACGAACAGTCCGACACGAGGGAGGGGGCCCACGTGCTCATAGACACCTACGGCCGGGTGGCCACCGACCTGAGGGTCTCACTGACCGACCGGTGCAATCTGCGCTGCACCTACTGCATGCCCGAGGAGGGCTTGCAGTGGCTGGCCAAGCCCGACCTGCTCACGGACGACGAGATCGTGCGCCTCGTCGAGCTCGCGGTGACCCACCTGGGCATCGAGGAGGTCCGGTTCACCGGTGGCGAGCCCCTGCTCCGCCCCGGCCTGGTCGGCATCGTGGAGCGCGTCGCGGCGCTCGGTCCGCGCCCCCGGACATCCATCACCACCAACGGCATCGGCCTCAAGCGCACCGCCGCCGCCCTGAAGCAGGCGGGCCTGGACCGGGTCAACGTCTCGCTCGACACCCTGCGCCCCGACGTCTTCAGGACCCTCACCCGGCGCGACCGCCACCAGGACGTGCTGGAGGGCCTGCGGGCCGCGTCCGACGCGGGCCTCACCCCGGTCAAGGTCAACTCGGTGCTGATGCCGGGTCTCAACGCGGACGAGGCCCCCGACCTGCTGGCCTGGGCGCTGGAGCACGGTTACGAACTCCGGTTCATCGAGCAGATGCCGCTCGACGCCCAGCACGGCTGGAAGCGCGAGGGCATGGTCACCGCCCAGGACATCCTCACCTCCCTGCGCACCCGCTTCGAACTGGCGGAGGAAGGCGCGGGCGAGCGCGGTTCGGCACCGGCCGAGCGCTGGCTCGTGGACGGCGGCCCGCAGCGGGTCGGTGTGATCGCCTCGGTGACCCGTCCGTTCTGCGCGGCCTGCGACCGCACCCGGCTCACCGCCGACGGCCAGATCCGCACCTGCCTGTTCGCCACCGAGGAGACGGACCTGCGCGCCCTGCTGCGCTCCGGCGCGCGGGACGAGGAGATCGCCGAGCTGTGGCGCAAGGCGATGTGGGGCAAGAAGGCGGGCGCGGGCCTCGACGACCCGTCCTTCGTCCAGCCGGACCGCCCCATGTCAGCGATCGGCGGCTGAGTCCTCCCACTCCCGCAGCGGGACCACGTCCTTCAGGAAGCCGCGCACGCCGAGGAACTGCGACAGATGCTCGCGGTGTTCCTCGCAGGCGATCCAGGTCTTGCGCCGCTCCGGGGTGTGGATCTTGGGGTTGTTCCACGCCAGCACCCATATGGCGTCGGCCCGGCAGCCCTTCGCGGAACAGATCGGTGTCTCACTCACGCGATGATTCTCGCAGAGGGGATTCTCGCGGAGTGAGCGGAGCGGATTCGCGCGCAAACGGCTGCGAACAAGGCGACGCCGAGCAGCCACGGGGGGAGCTGCCCGGCGTCGGTCTGTCGCTCCGACGGGGGATGCGGAGCGCGTACGCAGTATGTCACGCACCACTGGGCGATCGGCACAAGAACAGCATGATTGAACTGAGCTTTTCTTGAGCTTGGCGGGAAGTCATCTTCCGCTTTTTCGGCTCCCGCGCTGCTCAGGCCCTGTCGGAACGTTTCTCCCGCGACTCCGCCCCAGACCGGGCCGACGCCTGCTGTGGGCCGGAATCCGACCGCTCCGATGACTCTTCGTCACGAGGCGGTGTGATCATCGGCTTGGACGGCATGGCGACGAAGGTGGACGGCAGCGACGGCGGCCGTTCCCGCCCCGCGTTTGCGATCACCACGGCGATGTACGGCAGGGCCGCGCCCAGCACCAGCGCCACGATGGCGACGTATCGCTCCACGTTCCACAGGGAGGCGGCCAGGATCACCGACACCGTCCGGATCGACATCGAGATCACGTACCGCCGCTGCCGGCCCCGCACGTCCTCGGCCAGCCCGGTCCGGGCACCGGTGATCCGGAAAACCTCGCCACGCTGCTTGCCCATCAGTCCACCATCCGCCCGCATGGGTCCAACCCCGGCCGAAGCCGCGTCCCGGCGCGAACCGGACCCGGCACTCCCATCAACGGTACGCCGACGGGCCGCCGCACTCGATACCGGGGCGCCGCCCGGGCTGCGCGAACGTACGCCGTCCGGGTGCCCTCCGCGTGCGCGACGGCCGGGGCGCGCCCACACTGGCCAGGACGATCGGATCGATCAGGTCGGACCGGACGAGGAGGCCGCCATGGGCTGGCTGTGGGCGATCATCGTGGGATTCGTGCTGGGCCTGCTCGCCAAGGCGATCATTCCCGGCAAGCAGCACAGCCCCCTGTGGCTGACCACCATCTGCGGCATCCTGGGCGCCCTGGCGGGCAACGCCGTAGCGCGCGGGCTGGGGGTCGCGGAGACGCGCGGCATCGACTGGAGCAGGCACCTCTTCCAGCTCGTCGCGGCGATCATCATCGTGTTCTTCGTCGACATGCTCTACACCTCGACCCTCGGCAAGCGCCGCAAGCGCAAGTACGACGAACGGGTGTGACCCGACCGGACCGGCAGAGGGCGGCCTCCCCGCGGGGAAGCCGCCCTCCGCACGTGCTCCCAGCGCCTCAGGCGCCGGTGACCTCGACCGCCGCCAGATTCTTCTTGCCCCGGCGCAGCACCAGCCAGCGCCCGTGCAGCAGCTCCCCGGTGCCCGGGACGGCGTCCTCGGCGGCGACCTTGACGTTGTTCACGTAGGCCCCGCCCTCCTTCACCGTGCGACGCGCGGCCGACTTGCTGGCCACGAGACCCACCTCGGCGAACAGGTCCACCACCGGGCCGAGCTCCGCGACCTGGATGTGCGGCAGCTCGAAGAGCGCGGCGGCGAGCGTGCGCTCGTCAAGCCCGGCGAGCTCGCCCTGGCCGAACAGCGCCTTGGACGCGGCGACCACGGCGGCCGTCTGCTCCGCCCCGTGCACCAGCGTCGTCAGCTCCTCCGCGAGCGCGCGCTGCGCCGCACGGGCCTGCGGACGCTCCTCGGTCAGCCGCTCCAGCTCCGTGATCTCCTCGCGGGACCTGAAGCTGAAGATCCGCAGGAACTTGGAGACGTCCCGGTCGTCCGCGTTCAGCCAGAACTGGTAGAAGGCGTACGGGGTGGTCATCTCCGCGTCGAGCCAGACGGTGCCCGACTCGGTCTTGCCGAACTTGGTGCCGTCCGCCTTGGTGATCAGCGGGGTGCCCAGCGCGTGGACCACGGCGTCCGGCTCGACCCGGTGGATCAGGTCGGTGCCCGAGGTGAGGTTGCCCCACTGGTCGCTGCCGCCGGTCTGCAGCGTGCAGCCGTAGCGCCGGTACAGCTCCAGGAAGTCCATGCCCTGGAGGATCTGGTAGCTGAACTCGGTGTAGCTGATGCCCGCGTCGGAGTTCAGCCGGCGGGAGACGGCCTCCTTGGCGATCATCTTGTTGACCCGGAAGTACTTGCCGATGTCCCGCAGGAACTCGATGGCCGACATGCCCTGGGTCCAGTCCAGGTTGTTGACCATGACGGCCGCGTTCGGGCCCTCGAAGTCGAGCAGGGGCTGGATCTGCGCGCGCAGCCGCTCCACCCACTGGCCGACGACCTCCGGCTCGTTCAGCGTGCGCTCGGCGGTGGGCTTGGGGTCGCCGATCAGACCGGTGGCACCGCCGACCAGGCCCAGCGGGCGGTGGCCCGCGTCCTGGATGCGGCGCATGGTGAGGATCTGGACCAGGTTGCCGAGGTGCAGGCTGGGCGCGGTCGGGTCGAAGCCGCAATAGAACGTGACAGGACCGTCCGCGAACGCCTTGCGCAATGCGTCCTCGTCGGTGGAGAGGGCGATCAGCCCACGCCACTTCAGTTCGTCGACGATGTCCGTCACGGTTCTCGTGTCTCCTAGATGATCATGCGGCGGTCGGGTGACAGCCGAGTACGAGGTTATACGCCCTGGCTGACAGAGCTCATATTGAATTCCGGGACGCGGAGCGCGGGCATCGCGGCGCGGGTGAACCAGTCGCTCCACTCCCGGGGCAGCGTCTGCTCGGTGCGGCCCGCCTCGGACGCCCGGCCGAGCACGCCCACCGGTGACTCGTTGAACCGGAAGTTGTTCACCTGGCCGGTGACCTCGCCGTTCTCCACCAGGTAGACGCCGTCGCGGGTGAGCCCGGTGAGCAGCAGGGTGGCCGGGTCCACCTCGCGGATGTACCAGAGGCAGGTCAGCAGCAGGCCGCGCTCGGTGGCCGCGACCATGTCCGCGAGCGAGCGGTCGCCGCCGCCGTCCAGGATCAGGTTGTCCATCGCCGGGGCGAGCGGCAGTCCCGTCAGGGCCGCGCTGTGCCGGGTGGTGGTGAGGCGGTCGAGCACACCGTCCTTGATCCAGTCGGTGGCGTGTACGGGCAGCCCGTTGTCGAAGACCGAGCGGTCGCCACCGGAGGAGTGCGCGACCACGAAGGGCGCGCAGCCCAGGCCCGGCTCGTCGGGGTCGCTGCGCAGGGTCAGCGGCAGCTCGCTGAGCCGCTCGCCCGCCCGGGTGCCGCCGCCCGGCTTGGAGAACACCGTGCGGCCCTCGGAGGCGTCCCGGCCCGAGGCGGACCAGAGCTGGTAGATCAGCAGGTCGGCCACGGCCGACGGCGGCAGCAGGGTCTCGTACCGCCCGGCCGGCAGGTCCACCCGGCGCTCCGCCCAGCCGAGGCGCTCGGCCAGCTCGGTGTCCAGGGCGCCCGGGTCGACGTCCTTGAAGTCGCGGGTGGAGCGGCCGGCCCAGGCCGAGCGGGTGCGGTCGGGCGACTTCGCGTTCAGCTCCAGGGTGCCGGTCGGCTGGTCGTGCCGCAGGCGCAGGCCGGTGGAGGTGCCGAGGTAGGTGGAGACGGTCTCGTGGCTGGCGAAGCCGTACAGCTCGCGGCCGCCGGCCCGGGCGCGGGCGAACGCCTCGCCGAGCGCGGGTGCGAAGTCGGCGAAGACGGCGGAGGAGGTCTCGGCCGGCGCGTCACGGAAGTCGGGGGAGTGCGGGACCCCGCCGACCAGCGGCTGGGCGTCCTCTGCGGGACCGGCGGCCCGCGCGGCGGCCTCGGCGGCCCGCACCAGCGGCTCCAGCTCCGCCGCCGTCACCGCCGACCGCGAGACCACGCCGGAGGCGGTCCCCTGCTGCCCGTCCACGGTGGCGATCACAGTGAGGGTACGGCCGCGGGTCACGCCGTTGGTGGTGAGCGCGTTGCCCGCCCAGCGGAGGTTGGCGCTGGACTCCTCGTCCGCGATGACGACACAGCCGTCCGCCCGGGACAGCTCGAGGGCCCGCTCGACGATCTCGTACGGCTTGCTGGTCCGCGCGCTCATCGCCCGGCCTCCTGCGTGGTGTTGAGGATGTTGACGCCCCGGAAGAGGGCGGAGGGGCAGCCGTGGGAGACGGCGGCGACCTGACCGGGCTGCGCCTTGCCGCAGTTGAAGGCGCCACCGAGGACGTAGGTCTGCGGGCCGCCCACGGCGGCCATGGAGCCCCAGAAGTCGGTGGTGTTGGCCTGGTAGGCGACGTCCCTGAGCTGCCCGGTGATCCGCCCGTTCTCGATACGGAAGAAGCGCTGGCCGGTGAACTGGAAGTTGTAGCGCTGCATGTCGATCGACCATGACCGGTCGCCCACGACGTAGATGCCTCGGTCGACGCCCCCGATCAGCCCCTCGGTGGACAGTCCGGCGGGGTCCGGCCGCAGTGAGACGTTGGCCATGCGCTGGACCGGCACATGGCCGGGGGAGTCCGCGAAGGCGCAGCCGTTGGAGCGCTCGAAGCCGGTCAGCCTGGCGATGCGGCGGTCCAGCTGGTACCCGGTGAGAGTGCCGTCCTTGATCAGGTCCCAGGACTGCGCGGCAACGCCCTCGTCGTCGTAGCCGATGGTCGCCAGGCCGTGTTCGGCGGTGCGGTCGCCGGTGACGTTCATCAGCTCGGAGCCGTACCTGAGCTTGCCGAGCTGGTCGAAGGTGGCGAACGAGGTACCCGCGTAGGCGGCCTCGTAGCCGAGGGCGCGGTCCAGTTCGGTGGCGTGGCCGATGGACTCGTGGATGGTGAGCCACAGGTTGGAGGGGTCCACGACCAGGTCGTACAGGCCCGGTTCCACGCTGGGGGCGCGCATCTTCTCGGCCAGCAGCTCGGGGATCTGTTCGAGTTCGGCGTCCCAGTCCCAGCCGGTGCCGGTCAGGTACTCCCAGCCCCGGCCGGTGGGCGGGGCGAGGGTGCGCATCGAGTCGAACTCGCCGCTGGAACCGTCCACCGAGACGGCCGTCAGCTCGGGGTGCAGCCGGACGCGCTGCTGGGTGGTGACCGTCCCGGCGGTGTCGGCGTAGAACTTGTTCTCGTGCACGGTGGTCAGCGAGGCGTCCACGTGGTCGACGCCCTGCGCCGCGAGGAGCCTCCCGCTCCATTCGCCCAGCAGTGCGGACTTCTCCTCGTCCGGCACGGTGAAGGGATCGACGTCGTACGCGGAGATCCACGTCCTGTCGGCGTGCACGGGCTCGTTCGCCAGTTCCACGCGCTCGTCCGAACCGGCGGCCTTGATCACCTGCGCGGACAGCTTGGCCATCGCCACCGCCTGCGAGGCGACCTTCGCGGCACCGTCCATCGTCAGGTCCACCCCTGAGGCGAACCCCCAGCTGCCCCCGTGCACGACCCTGACGGCATACCCCAGGTCGGTGGTGTCCGAGGAGCCCGACGGCCGCCCGTCCCGCAGCCGCCAGGACGCGCTGCGCACCCGCTCCAGCCGGAAGTCGGCGTGCTCGGCCCCCAGCGCGCGGGCACGGGCGAGGGCCGCGTCGGCGAGGGCCCTCAGAGGGAGCGCCAGGAAGGAAGGGTCGATGTGTTGGGCCACGGGCGGGTTCCTCCTGCACGGGGTGGGGTGCTCAGGAGGATACGTCGCCCGGAGGCCCTGTCCCTCCTGGCCCAGTGGGCGATGCCGTCGATCAGCTCCCGCGCGTCCTGCCGGAGCAGCGCCACGGCGACGGACGGGCCGAGCGCGGCCGGGTCGAGACGGCCGGCCCACTCGTGCGCGTGCGGGACGGTCTTGCCGTCGGGCGTGAACACGGCGGCACGCAGGGAGGGTTCACCAGAGCACTCGGTGCGGGCGTACCCGGCGATGGGGGAGTTGCGGGAAACGCCGCGAATCAGATCACCGGGCATGAGGGTGCGACGCATTCCACGAACGCGGCCCATGCCTCCGGCGTCACGGCGAGGGGCTGGATGCGGGTGTCCTTGGAGTCACGGATGTGGATGGCACCGGGGCGCACGGCGATCTCGATGCAGTTGCCGCCACCGGTACCGCTGTAGCTGCTCTTGAACCATGTCAGTTCGGTGCTCATAGCGCTCCTTGCACGTCTCTCAGCACGTCCGCGGTGGCCAGGTGGCTCAGGGCCTGTGAGCGCATCCTTCCATAGCGCTGGAGCATGGAACTCACCAGTTTGGGCTGGGTGAGCAGGGTGCTGCACTCGTGCCCTTCGATGTAGCCGACCCACTGGTGACTGTCGCGTTCGGCGAGGTACATCTGGCCGTCGACTCCGCAGTGGTCCACCTGCTGGAGTGGCATGAGGAGGATCTCCACGTTCCGTCGGCTGCCCTGTTCCAGAAGGTTTCTGACCACGTCTCGCGTCGTTTCTGCGCCACCGAGACCGCGCCTCAGCACTGCCTCTTCGATGAGGAAGGAGAACGCGGTGTTCGGGCGCTCGTCCAGGATTCGCTGCCGCTCCAGCCGAGCGGCCACCTGCCGCTCGAACTGCTCCTCGGACAAGTGCGGGATCTGCTGATCGAATACTGCCCGGATGTACCCCTCCGGCTGTAACAGCCCCGGAATCACTCGGCATTCGTAAGCCCACAGGGAGATTGCTTCCTCCTCGATCCCTGCCCACTGCTGAAACCAGGTCGCCA
The DNA here is from genome assembly GCF_053596035.1 of Streptomyces sp. NPDC001781. Taxonomy (NCBI): domain Bacteria; kingdom Bacillati; phylum Actinomycetota; class Actinomycetes; order Kitasatosporales; family Streptomycetaceae; genus Streptomyces; species Streptomyces sp. NPDC001781. The sequence goes on from NZ_JBSFFI010000019.1 coordinate 102,554, forward strand.
GCCCCGACCGCCTTGTCAGGGTCTTGGCCGCCGCCGTGAGAATTTTCGCCGCGTCCTCACCCAGTACGCCCGCCACTCGCGCAGGCAGGTCCGCCGGAGGAAACCGTTTTCCCTGCTCGATCTTGGCGATGTAGGGCGACGAATACTGCACCTGGAGAGCGAACTGCTCCTGGGTCAGTCCTCTTTGGTCCCGCAGCGACTTCAGTACCGCGCCGAACATCTTCAGGCCGTCGGAGGCTTCAGACTCGCCGCCGCCCGCCCGGCCTCGCTCCACCGCCATCGCCGCCCACCTTTCGCGCACCCCGCTCAACTCGCCCGATCTGCCCATCGTCACGGGGAGTAACCCACCCAGTCCAGAGTGTGCACCGATACAAGCGGAGCTGTACGGGCTTCGTTCCTGTCGGCCCGCTGGTCGGAGTCCCCACGCTGGGCGCATGTCGCCCACGCCCGCCCAAGAGGCAGTCACCGTACGTACGTTCGCTCAACGTTTCTCCGCCACCCGGCGGGGTGCCCGGCTGGCGCGCCGCCTGGCCGTGCACCAGTTGGACCAGTGGGGCCACCCCTACGGCACCCCCGCCTCCGAGGCCGTAGCCCTGGTCGTCGCCGAACTCGCCGCCAACGCCGTCCTGCACGCCCGCGTACCGGGAAGGGACTTCGAGCTCCGCCTCCACCACCGGGACGGCATCGTGAGGATCGAGCTCTCCGACACCCACCCCGCCCACCCGGAGCTCCCGGCCCGCGACCCCGCCGCCGAGGCAGGCAGGGGCCTCCTCCTCGTCGACGCCGTGGCCACCCGGTGGGGCACCGTCCCCCGCACCGGCCCAGGCAAGACGGTGTGGGCGGAGTGCGAGACGGGGGAGCCCTGATCTGTAGGAATCCGACAGGAGCAGGGATGTGTCACTGTCGGTGCCCGATTGTCCGTGGTCGCGTACGGACCGATAGGTTTCATGGGAAGCCGCCTGTCAGGCCCGTCACAAGGATGTCCGGGCGGATTGTCGGAACGTTGTAGACCGCTGATGAAAGGGTGATCCGTTGAGCCGCTCGGTTCTCGTCACCGGAGGCAACCGGGGCATCGGCCTCGCCATCGCCCGCGCCTTCGCCGACGCCGGCGACAAGGTCGCCATCACGTACCGCTCGGGCGAGCCCCCGGCGGGCTTCCTCGCCGTCAAGTGCGACATCACCGACGCCGAGCAGGTCGAGCAGGCGTACAAGGAGATCGAGGAGCGGCACGGCCCCGTCGAGGTGCTGGTCGCCAACGCCGGGGTCACCAGGGACCAGCTTCTGATGCGCATGTCCGAGGAGGACTTCACCTCGGTCATCGACACCAATCTCACCGGCACCTTCCGGGTCGTCAAGCGGGCCAACCGGGGCATGCTGCGCGCCAAGAAGGGCCGCGTCGTGCTGATCTCCTCGGCCGTCGGCCTGCTGGGCTCGGCGGGGCAGGCGAACTACGCCGCCTCCAAGGCCGCGCTGGTCGGCTTCGCGCGCTCCCTCGCCCGTGAGCTGGGCTCGCGCAACCTCACCTTCAACGTCGTCGCCCCCGGCTTCGTCGACACCGACATGACCAAGGCGCTCACCGACGAGCAGCGCAAGGGCATCCTGTCGCAGGTGCCGCTCGGCCGGTACGCCGAGCCGGAGGAGGTCGCCGCGGCGGTCAAGTTCCTCGCCTCGGACGACGCCTCGTACATCACTGGAGCCGTCATCCCTGTTGACGGCGGACTGGGAATGGGTCACTGAACACCATGAGCGGAATTCTCGAAGGCAAGCGCATCCTGGTCACGGGCGTGCTGATGGAGTCCTCCATCGCCTTCCACGTCGCCAAGCTGGCCCAGGAGCAGGGTGCCGAGATCATCCTGACCGCGTTCCCGCGGCCCACGCTGACCGAGCGCATCGCCAAGAAGCTGCCGAAGCCGGCGAAGGTCATCGAGCTGGACGTCACCAACGAGGAGCACCTCGCGCGCCTGGCCGACATCGTCGGCGAGGAGCTGGGCGGCCTCGACGGCATCGTCCACTCCATCGGCTTCGCCCCGCAGGACGCCCTCGGCGGCAACTTCCTGAACACCCCGTTCGAGTCGGTCGCCACCGCCATGCACGTCTCCGCCTTCTCCCTGAAGTCGCTGACCATGGCCTGCCTGCCGCTGATGCAGAACGGCGGCTCGGTCGTCGGCCTCACCTTCGACGCGCAGTACGCCTGGCCGCAGTACGACTGGATGGGCCCGGCCAAGGCCGCCCTGGAGGCGACCAACCGCTACATGGCGCGCGATCTGGGCAAGCAGAACATCCGCTGCAACCTGATCTCCGCGGGCCCGATCGGCTCCATGGCCGCGAAGTCCATCCCCGGCTTCGGCGACCTCGCCTCCGTCTGGGACTCCCGCTCCCCGCTGGAGTGGGACCTCAAGGACCCGGAGCCCGCGGGCAAGGGCGTCGTCGCCCTGCTGAGCGACTGGTTCCCCAAGACCACCGGCGAGATCATCCACGTCGACGGCGGTCTGCACGCGATCGGCGCCTGACCGGTCCCGCTCGCGCGTGAGGCCCGTACTCCTCCAGGGGTGCGGGCCTCACCCGTACGGATCTCCGGCCGGGCCGTCCCGGCTCCGGCGGCGCACCCTCGTAGTACGCGTCCCCTCCGCAGCCCGGCCGAGGAGGTCCCCCTACGTGCGCCTTCCCCGCAGCCTCACCCCGGTGACCGCGGCCGCGGCACTCGTCCTCGCCCTGCCCGGCGGCATCGCCCGCGCCGGTGACGGCAAGCCGCACGCCCCCGATCTCTTCGGCGCGTCCTGCCGTACCAAGGTGGACGGGTCCGAGGTGGTGGCTTACTGCCACAACCCCTACGTGCACGTCGACCGGGTCCGGCTGCACATCGAGTGCGCCCGCTGGTGGGACATCGACACCGACAGCGCGCCGGTGGCCGCGGGGCCCGCCCTGACCGTGAGACTGACCGGGCGGTGCTGGAAGGAGATCCGAGTCGTGTGGATCAGTCACCAGAAGGCGGGCTGAACCGCTCCGGACGGCACTGGAAGGGGTAGCCGGCCGCCTCCGTGGCCGCCGCCCGCGCGTCCCCGGTACGGATCGCGTCCACCAGCCGGGTGTGGTCCATGTACGCCCGCGGCTCCAGCTCGGCGCCCACGTCCGCGCGCAGCCACTCCCGCAGCACCTCGCCGAGGTCCGCGTACATCGCCGTCATCACGTCGTTGTGCGAGGCGGACACCACGGCCAGGTGGAAGGTGGCGTCGGCCGCCACGAAGGCTTCGGTCTCCCCGGCCTCCCACGCCTCCTCGCGCCGGGTCAGCAGCGCGTCCAGCTGTTTGAGGTCCTTCTCGGTACGCCGCTCCGCCGCCAGCCTCGCCGCCGACGACTCCAGCGTGGACCGCAGCTCCGCGATGTGCCGGGGATCGGCGTCCGCGAACCTGCGGTGCATCACCCCGGCCAGCTCGCTGGTGGCGACCACGTAGGTGCCGGAGCCCTGGCGGATGTCCAGCAGCCCGTTGTGCGCGAGCGCCCTGACCGCCTCGCGCACGGTGTTGCGGGCCACGCCCAGCTGCTCGACCAGTTCCGGCTCGGTGGGGATGCGGGAGCCGACCGGCCACTCACCGGACGTGATCTGGGCGCGCAGCTCCGCGATGACCTGCTCGGACAGCGCCGAACGGCGCGGGTGGCTCAGAGGCATGGCTCACCTTGGCACGAGAGTTCCGGCCCGTACCAACGGACCGGACCGGGCCGCCCCCAGCGGAGCCGGCTCCGGAATGGACAACCAATCATCCCATGATTCTATGATGGGTCTCATGGCTGAGGAGACCCGGACCGCGCGGAAGCCCGCCGTCCCCGAAGTGACCACCCCCCTGACGACCCCCGCCGCACCGCCCACCTGGGCCGTGCGCCTGGTGATCGTCGGCATCGTGCTGGCCGCGCTCAACCTCCGTCCGGCCATCACCAGCCTGGGCGCGCTCCTGGAGGAGGTCCGCGACGGGCTCGGCATGGGCGGCGGCGTCGCCGGACTGCTCACCTCCGTGCCCCCGCTGTGTTTCGCCGTCTTCGGCGCCACCGCGCCCCGCCTCGCCCGCCGCTTCGGCCCCGGCGCGGTGGTCTGCGCGGGCATGACCGCCATCACCGCCGGCCTGCTGATACGCCCCTACATCGGCTCCACCGCCGGGTTCCTGGCCGCCAGCGCGCTCGCCCTCATGGGCATCGCGGTGAGCAACGTGCTGATGCCGGTCATCGTCAAGCGCTGGTTCCCGGACCGCGTGGGCACCATGACCGGTCTGTACTCGATGGCGCTGGCCCTCGGTACCGCCGTCGCCGCCGCCGTCACCGTGCCGCTGACCGGCGCCCTCGGTGGCCACTGGCAGTCCGGGCTCGCCGTGTGGGCGGTCCTCGCGGGCGTCGCCGTGCTGCCCTGGCTGCCGCTGGTCCGCGAGCGGGTGCCCGCGCCGGTGCCGGAGCCGGGCGCGGAGACGGGCCCCCGGCTGCGCATCGCCCGCAGCCGCACCGCCTGGGCGCTCGCCGTCTTCTTCGGCCTCCAGGCCACCGCCGCGTACATCACCATGGGCTGGATGCCGCAGATCTTCCGCGACGCCGGGGTGCCGGCCGGTACGGCGGGCGTGCTGCTCGCCGTCACCATGGTGATGGGCGTCCCGCTGGCCTTCGTCATCCCGCGCGTGGCGAGCAGGCTGCCGCACCAGGGGCCGATCGTGCTGGTCCTGGGCGCCTGCGGCCTCGCCGGCTATGCCGGGCTGTACCTGGCGCCCGCCGCCGGGGCGTGGGCCTGGGCGGTGCTGCTGGGCATCGCCAACTGCGCCTTCCCGCTCGCGCTCACCATGGTCGGCATGCGGGCCCGCACCGGTCCGGGCGTGGCCCAGCTGTCCGCGTTCGCGCAGAGCACCGGGTATCTGCTCTCCATCCCCGGCCCGCTGCTGGTCGGCGTGCTCTACCAGCGCAGCGGAGGCTGGGGCGTGCCGATCGCTCTGATGGCCGCGCTGATGCTGCCGCAGATGGCGGTCGGGTTCCTCGCCGGACGCGACCGGACGGTGGAGGACGAGGCGGGGCGGTAGGGCCCCGGCGAGCCCCGGCCCCGGGCAGGGTGGGACACTGGAGGCATGCAGCCTGTGCTCGATCCGAACCCCCAGAACGGCCAGAAGAAGATGCTGATCGTCTTCGGCTCGTTCTTCGCCATCTTCGTCGTCATCGGCATCGTGGCGATGCTGCTCGCCCCCTCCTGATCACCTCCGCCCAGGGCGGATGGGGGTGTCCCCCCGTCCCCTAGGGGGCGGGTATCAGGGTCAAGTGGGTGGAAGCCCGGATGGGTTGACCGCCGGTGACCGTCTAGCTTCGAGGGGTACGGAAGAGGGCTTCCCGTACGGTCCGACGAGCGACGGAGGCGATCATGCGGGCACCCGCCCACACCCGGCCCCACCCCGCCGGTGCCCGGCTGCCCTGGTGGGCGCTGGCGCTGCCGATACTCGCCTTCGTCGCCCTGCTGCTGCTCATCATGAACCCGTCCGACGCGCACGCGGCGAGCGGCGACCCCGCGCTCGCGCACGTACTGGAGCGGGCCCGGCACCTCGTGGAGCACTGAGCCGTGCCCCTTCCCACCGGTGAATCCGCATGTCAACTCCCTGCGCCAGGTGGCCTGTTTCATGCGAAGCTGGGTGACATGAGCGTCGCTGAACCCCGCAGGATCGTCCTCTTCCGCCATGCGAAAGCCGACTGGCCCCAGGTTTCCGACCATGAGCGCCCCCTCGCCGACCGGGGCCGCACGGACGCCCCCGTCGCCGGCAGCAGGCTCGCCGACACCAAAATCCCCTTCGATCTGGCCGTCTGCTCCACCGCGGCACGCACCCGGGAGACATGGAAGCTCGCCGTGCCCGAGCTGGATCACCGGCCGAAAACGGTCTATGAGGACCGGGTCTACGACGCCTCGCCCGGCGAGCTGATCGCCGTGCTGAACGAGACCCCGGACGACGTGCGCAACGCGATCCTCATCGGCCACAACCCCGGCGTGCACCACCTGGTCGAGATCCTCGCCGGGACCGCCGAGGGGGACGCCCGCGAGCGGATGAACCGGCGCGGTTTCCCCACCTCCGCCTTCGCCGTGCTGTCCTTCGACGGCGACTGGAAGGGCCTGGAGCCGGGCACGGCGACGCTGGTGGACTACTGGGCGCCCTCGAAGTGACCTGCCCGGATGCGCGTGGGGCCCACAACCGCCCCCGTTCCGGGCCCCACGCGCATCCGGCTCACTCCTCGTCGTGCGTCTGGGCCGTCTCGACCTCTTCCCGGCTCACGCCCAGCAGATAGAGCACGGTGTCCAGGAAGGGGAAGTTCACCGCCGTGTGCGCGGCCTCGCGGACCACGGGCTTGGCGTTGAAGGCCACACCCAGACCCGCCGCGTTCAGCATGTCCAGGTCATTGGCGCCGTCACCGATCGCCACCGTCTGCGACAGCGGCACGCCCGCCTCGGCGGCGAACCGGCGCAGCAGCCGCGCCTTGCCCGCCCGGTCCACCACCTCCCCGGTGACCCGGCCGGTCAGCTTCCCGTCGGCGATCTCCAGCGTGTTGGCGTGCGCGAAGTCCAGGCCCAGCCGGTCCCGCAGGGCATCCGTGACCTGCGTGAAGCCACCCGACACCACCCCGACCTGGTAGCCGAGCCGCTTCAGCGTGCGGATCAGGGTCCGTGCGCCCGGCGTCAGCCGGACCTCCTCGCGGACCTTGTCCACGACCGAGGCGTCCAGCCCCTTCAGCAGGGCCACCCGCGCGTGCAGCGACTGCTCGAAGTCCAGCTCCCCGCGCATCGCCGCCTCGGTCACCGCGGCGACCTCCGCCTCGCAGCCTGCGTGCGCGGCGAACAGCTCGATGACCTCGTCCTGGATCAGGGTCGAGTCCACGTCCATCACCACGAGCCGCTGCGCCCGCCGGTGCAGACCCGCCGAGACCACGGCGATGTCGACACCGAGCGCGGAGGCGCTCGACGCAAGCGCGGTGCGCAGGGCTTCCGTCCCCACACCGGAGACCGCGAACTCCACGGCCGTGACCGGGTACTTGGCGAGCCGGAAGATGCGGTCGATGTTGCCGCCGGCCTGGGCGATCCGCGCCGCGATGGCCGCCGTCGACTCGGCGGTCAGGGGGTGCCCCAGCACCGTCACCAGGGAGCGGCCGACACCGCGCGGGCGGTTGTCGCCATGGCCCGAGATGATCTCGGCCTGCATCTTCATCGACTCGGCCCAGCTGTGGACGGTCGAGCGGAGGTCGCCCTCCAGCCCCTCCGCGGGCTGCGTGACCAGCGCGCACAGCACCAGCCGGCCCCGCGTCACGACCTGCTCGATGTCGACCACGTCGACCTGGAAGGCGGCCAGGGTGTCGAACAGCCCGGCCGTGATACCGGGCCGGTCCTTCCCGAACACCTTGACGAGAAGAGTGGGGACCTCACCGGTCCGCGAAGCGACGATCTGCGAAGCGCTCATGGTCCCACCACCGTATCCGCCCCCCGTGACCCCCCGCCCGACAGGTCCGCCCACCGGACAGCACCCCGGCCCGCCCCGCTCCCGGTCAATTGGTCCCCTCCGCACCGGTATCCGCCCCCCGGCCCCGGTGCGCTCGGCCGCCCGACTAACAGTTGGGCGGTCCCGCCTGGAATAGTTCCCCACGATGTTCGACATCCCTAGACTCCCCGTGTCGGGGGCAATTCGGGGGACAACTCAGTGGGGCATGGAGTGCCGGAACTCGTACTGGAAACAAACGGACGGACCTGGACGCTGGAGCCGTCCCGGTCCTATGCCCTCGGACGCGATCCGCAGGGCGACATCGTCTTCGACGACGCCAGGGTGTCGTGGCGCCACGCCACGGTCCGTTTCGACGGGCACACCTGGGTCATCGAGGACCACGGCAGCACCAACGGCACCTACGTGCAGGGCCACCGCGTCGGCCGGACGGAGCTGGGCGCGGGCACGGCCGTACACCTGGGCAACGCCACCGACGGTCCGCGGCTGGACCTGACCGCGGCCGGCGCGCAGCAGGCCGCGCCGTACGCCGCCCAGTCCGCCGCGTGGGCCCAGCAGACGCAGGCCGTACCGCAGGCCGCGCAGCCGCAGGGCGCCGAGTGGCACAGCGGGCCGCAGCAGGCCCCGGCCTTCCCGCACCAGCAGGGCGGCACCCCCGCCGCGCCGGAGCAGCAGGCGCACGGCGACCGCAGCCCGACCACGTTCCACCAGTTCGCCCTCGGCCACGTGATGCGCATCGGCCGTTCGCTGGACAACGACCTCGTCGTCTCCGACCTCCAGGTCTCCCGGCACCACGCCGAGTTCCGGACGACCCCCGAGGGCCGCTTCGAGATCCGCGACCTCGGCTCGCACAACGGCACGTACGTCAACGGCCAGCCCATCGCCAAGGGCGGCACGTCGGTCCTCGGCCCCGACGACATCGTCGGTGTCGGCCACTCGGCCTTCCGCATCGTCGGCGACCGTCTCGAGGAGTTCGTCGACACCGGTGAGGTGTCCTTCTCCGCCCGCCACCTCACCGTCACGGTCGACGGCGGCAAGCAGATCCTGCGGGACGTCTCCTTCGGCGCCCCCGAGAAGTCCCTGATCGCGGTCATCGGCCCGTCCGGCTCCGGCAAGTCCACCCTGCTCAAGGCGCTCACCGGCTACCGTCCGGCCAACGAGGGCGAGGTGCTCTACGACAACCGGAACCTGTACAAGCAGTTCGCCGAGCTGCGCCAGCGCATCGGCCTGGTCCCGCAGGACGACATCCTCCACAAGGAGCTGAGCGTCCGGAAGGCGCTGAAGTACGCGGCCAAGCTGCGCTTCCCCGCCGACACCACGCCCGCCGAACGCGACGCCCGCATCGACGAGGTGCTGCGCGAGCTGAAGCTCGACATCCACAAGGACAAGAAGGTCACGTCCCTCTCCGGCGGCCAGCGCAAGCGCGTCTCGGTCGCCCTGGAGCTGCTGACCAAGCCCTCGCTGATCTTCCTGGACGAGCCGACCTCGGGCCTCGACCCGGGCATGGACCGCGACGTCATGCAGTTGCTGCGCGGCCTCGCCGACGACGGCCGCACCGTCCTGGTCGTCACCCACTCCGTCGCCGAGCTGGCGCTCTGCGACAAGCTGCTGGTGATGGCGCCGGGCGGCGCGGTGGCCTACTTCGGCCCGCCGGAGGAGGCGCTGAACTTCTTCGGCTACGACACCTGGGCCGACGTCTTCTCCGCCTTCGAGAACTACCGCGACTACGACTGGGCGGGCCGCTGGAAGGGCTCGCAGCACTACCAGATGTACGCCGCCGACCTCGACGCGGTCGCGGCCCAGTCCGTCACCGCGCCCCCGCCGCAGGCGGTCAAGCCGCCCAAGCCGCAGAGCTGGGGCTCCCAGCTGTTCACGCTGGTCCGGCGCTACGTGTCGGTCATCGGCTCCGACAAGGGCTTCCTGGCGCTGACGGTGATCCTGCCGGCCGTGCTCGGCGCCGTCAGCCTGCTGATCGACCACGAGAAGGGGCTGCTGGTCAACCCGCTCAATCCCAGGACCGGCCTGCACGTGCCCAACGGCACGGCGACGACCGTCCTGCTGATCCTCGCGGTCGGCGCCTGCTTCGCCGGCGCGGCGAACTCGGTCCGCGAGCTGATCAAGGAGCGGGTGATCTACGAGCGGGAGCGCGCGACCGGTCTGTCCCGCTCGGCCTACCTGATGTCCAAGGTGGTCGTGCTGGGCGCCGTCACGGTGCTCCAGGGCCTCATGGTGGGCCTGATCGGGTTCGCCAGCCGGGAGATCCCGGACCGGGGCCTCGTCCTCGGCGGCTCGACGCTGTTCGAGCTGTGCCTGCCGATCATGGCGCTGGGCTTCACCTCGATGATGTTCGGCCTGGTCATCTCGTCGCTGGTGCGCACCGCGGAGAAGACCATGCCGCTGCTGGTGATGTTCGCGATCATCCAGGTCGTGTTCACCGGCTGCCTGTTCACCCTGCACGGCACGCCCGGTGTCAACGAGTTCTCGTACCTGATGCCGTCCCGCTGGGCGGTGGCCGCGGCCGGCACCACGCTGGACTTCAACAACATCGCGCCGAACACCGACGACCCGACCAGCACCGACCCGCTGTGGAACCACTCGGCGGCGGCCTGGAGCCTGGACATGGTCGTGCTGATCGCGCTCGGGGTGGCCTGCGGCTTCCTCGTCTCGCGCTTCCTGCGGCGGCACGAGCCCGAGGTCATGCGCAAGTAGCTGCGTTCCTCGCGCGAGTCACGTGAAGGGCGGCACCCCGTTTCCGGGTGCCGCCCTTCGGCGTCGTCTCAGAGGTCCGCGCCGACCTCAGTACGCGCTGTTGACGTTGTCGATCGTGCCGTACCGGTCCGCCGCGTAGTTGGCGGCGGCGGTGATGTTGGCGACCGGGTCGTAGATGTTCCAGGAGGTGCCCTTCACGTGGTATGCGGAGAACGTCGGCGGGATCACCTGGAGCAGACCCTTGGACGGAACGCCGTTGACGGCGTTGACGTCCCAGTCGTTGATGGCGCGGGGGTTGCCGGAGGACTCGCGCATGATGTTCTTGTGCAGGCCGTGGTAGCTGCCCGGGATGCCCTTGGCGCGCATGATGTCGAGCGACTCGCGGATCCAGCCGTCGAGGTTGTTCCTGTAGGTCTTCGCGGCGACCGTCTCCATCTGGGGACGCTTCGCGGACCGGTCGGCGGCCTTCTTGGCGGAGCGCGACTCGGCGGCCTTGCGCTCGGCGGCGGCCTTCTTCGCGGCGGCGTCGGCCTTCTGCTTGGCGGCGGCCTTCTGCTTCGCCGCGATGGCGTCGAGCTTGACCTTGTCGCTCGTCAGCGGGCTGCTGAGCGTGGCGTGCAGGTCACGGGCCTGGCTCTGCTCGGCGGCCACCGGCTTGGCGGCCACGGCCGGGGTACCGCCGGCCACGGTCGTGGCACCGCCGGGAACGGCGGACAGGGCGATGGCGGCGGCACCGAGGGTGCTGACACCCGCGATGGCGATCTTGTGCTGTTTGTTCAGCGCGGAGAACTTCTCGAGCGGGCGACTGAGACGACGATGCAGGGTGTTCTTGGGCATGGCTTGGACCTCTTCGTTGGCGCGGAGGTCGCTCTCATGTCCGCCGGGGAAGTCGGTTCCTCCAGCACGAACGCCGCGGGTGAACCGCGGCGCTGAGCGACATGAGCAATTCTTAGCGGCAGCAAAATGCCCTGGCAATGATGTGACGTACGAAGCGCGGTAGTGGATCAGGTCCACGTAAAACAGGACAGATCAGCATATCCACCCCGCTTATCTTGGGGTTCTCTGTCTCCTATGTCCGTTCGTAAGTGATGTGCGCCCTATGCGAGGGCTCACACCTGTACAGGCTGTATGTCACTCGGGGGTCATCGAGCGCTTCTCTGCGTTAGCAAACTTGCCCGGGCGCCCTGTTTCGCCGGGCGTGCCCGCCCGCCCGCGCGCGTTGTACCTCCTCGTGACGCCGCCCGGCGCCACGCCGGTACCGTGAGGGCATGCATCCAGCTCCCCGGTCCGGTCTCGCCGCGGTGAGCGCCGCGCTGCTGGCCATGAGCAGGCACATGGAGGTACGCGACGTCCTCAAGACGATCGTCGCCTCCGCCCGTGAACTGCTCGACGCCCAGTACGCGGCCCTCGGCGTCCCGGACGACCACGGGGGCTTCGCCCAGTTCGTCGTGGACGGCGTCAGCGACGCCCAGTGGAAGGCCATCGGCCCGCTGCCCCGCCAGCACGGCATCCTCGCCGCCATGCTGCGCGAAGGCCGCCCGGTCCGCCTCGGGGACGTGCGCGAGGACCCCCGCTTCGAAGGCTGGCCGGACGCCCACCCCGAACTCGCCGACTTCCTGGGCCTGCCCGTCCGCGACGGCGACGAGATCATCGGCGCCCTGTTCCTCGCCAACAAGAACTGCGCCAGACCACAGGGCGGTTGCGGCTTCACGGCCGAGGACGAGGACCTGCTCGGCATCCTCGCCCAGCACGCGGCCATCGCCCTCACCAACGCCCGCCTCTACGAGCGCAGCCGCGAGCTGACCATCGCCGAGGAACGCTCCCGCCTGGCCCACGAACTCCACGACGCCGTCAGCCAGAAGCTGTTCTCCCTGCGCCTGACCGCCCAGGCCGCCACCGCCCTCGTGGACCGCGACCCCGCCCGAGCCAAGGACGAACTCCACCAGGTCGCCGTCCTCGCCGCCGAAGCCGCCGACGAACTGCGCGCCGCCGTGGTCGAGTTGCGCCCCGCCGCCCTGGACGAGGACGGCCTGCTCGCCACCCTGCGCACCCAGGTCCAGGTCCTCGACCGCGCCCACAGCGCCCGGGTCACGTTCAGCGGCCACGGCCTGCGCGCCCTGCCCGCCGCCCAGGAGGAGGCCCTGCTGCGCGTCGCGCAGGAAGCCCTGCACAACGCCCTGCGCCACTCCGGCGCCGAGAACGTCCACGTCGACGTGGCACGGCGCGGCCGGGGAGCCGTCCTGCGCGTCACCGACGACGGCCGCGGCTTCGACCCCACCGCCGTCCGCCGGGCCGGCCGCCACCTCGGCCTCGTGTCCATGCGGGACCGGGCCGACGGCGCGGGCGGCACACTCACCGTGGAATCGGCGCCCGGCAAGGGCACCGCGATCGAGATGGAGGTGCCCGGTGGCTGAGCCGATCAGGGTGCTGCTCGTCGACGACCACCAGGTCGTCCGCCGTGGCCTGCGCACCTTCCTGGAAGTGCAGGACGACATCGAGGTGGTCGGCGAGGCCGCCGACGGCGCCGAGGGGGTCGCCCGCGCCGGGGAACTGCGGCCCGCCGTGATCCTGATGGACGTGCTGATGCCGGGCACCGACGGCGTCGAGGCCCTGCGCAGGCTCCGCGAACTGGGCAACCCCGCCCGCGTGCTGATCGTCACCAGCTTCACCGAGCGCCGTACCGTCGTACCGGCCCTGCGCGCGGGCGCCGCCGGGTACCTCTACAAGGACGTCGACCCCGACGCGCTCGCCGCCGCCATCCGCTCCGTGCACGCCGGGCACATCCTGCTCCAGCCCGAGGTCGCCGAGGCCCTCCTCACCCAGGAGGAGGCCAACCCGGGCCAGGGCAGGGGTGCCGCACTCACCGAACGGGAACGCGAGGTGCTCGGCCTGATCGCCGACGGCCGCTCCAACCGGGAGATAGCCCGCGCCCTGGTCCTCTCCGAGAAGACCGTCAAGACGCACGTCTCCAACATCCTGATGAAACTCGACCTCGCCGACCGCACCCAGGCCGCCCTGTGGGCCGTACGCCACGGAGCGGCCGGCTGAACCGGGACGTCAGCCCCGCTCCCGCTCCTCCACCACCGCGTTGTACGCCGCCACCCGCGCCCGCCGCGCCGTCCGCTCCACCGGGCGCAGCGCCTCGGCGCGTGCCCCCATCTCCGAGGCGCTCACCGCCCCGCCGTGCCCCCGCTCCTGGGCCAGCGAGACCAGCAGCCCCACCCGTCCGGCCAGCTCCAACACCCGTGCCGCACGAGGCGGATACCCCGACGCCAGCACCTCCCCGTCCCGCTCGGAGCGCGCCCGGTAGGCGTCGATCGCCGCGGCGGCCACCGGCCCGGACCCGGCCACGTCCAACCGGGAGAGCACCTCCGTCGCCTCCCGCAGCGCCTCCGCCAGCTCCCGCTCCGCCTCGCCGAGCGAGGGCACGTCGGCCGGAGGTGCCTCCCGCACCGGGAGCACGTGCCACACCACCTCCACGTGCACATCACCCGCCGGACCCGCCTCGGTGACCTCGGGCACCAGCCCGAAGGCGGCCCCCGTGCACACCACCGCCTCCCCGGCGGCCAGCGCCCGCGCGTTGAAGTCCGGCGGACCGCTCAGTCCCAGCGGATGCCCCGGCGCGGGCAGCGCCACCCGCAGCCCGGTCACCCCGAGCGCCCGCAGCCGGCCCAGCGCCAACGTGAGACCCACCACCCCGTTCTCACCCGGCAGCCCGGCCACCCGGTGCACCGCGTCGTCACCGACAGCGGCGAGTACGGCGTCATCCGGCGAGACAAGTCCGGCCAACAGGGCATTTCCCCAAGCTGCAAGGCGTCCTGAACGCGGTTCCGTGAGCATGCCCCCACCCTAGGGACCGGACCGATGGAATGGAGCGGGGCACTCGTGGCGTAGATTTCATGTGGGCTGCGCCCATCGGCGCGGCGGACCGAGCCACAGGCGTACGCGACAGCCGAGACCGGCCAAAAACGCAAGGGGAGACAACGCGCTCATGAGCGATGTTCTGGAGCTTCAGGACGTATCCGTGGTCCGTGAGGGCCGGGCTCTGGTGGACCAGGTCTCCTGGTCGGTCAAGGAGGGCGAGCGCTGGGTCATCCTCGGCCCCAACGGCGCCGGCAAGACCACCCTCCTGAACGTCGCGTCCAGCTACCTCTTCCCCACCAAGGGCACCGCCACCATCCTCGGCGACACCCTCGGCGGTGTCGACGTCTTCGATCTGCGCCCCCGCATCGGCATGGCCGGCATCGCCATGGCGGAGAAGCTCTCCAAGCGCCAGACCGTCCTCCAGACCGTCCTCACCGCCGCCTACGGCATGACCGCGGGCTGGCAGGAGGAGTACGAGGACGTCGACGAGCAGCGGGCCCGCGCCTTCCTCGACCGCCTCGGCATGAGCGACTTCCTCGACCGCCGCTTCGGCACCCTCTCCGAGGGCGAGCGCAAGCGCACCCTGATCGCCCGCGCCCTGATGACCGACCCCGAGTTGCTGCTCCTGGACGAGCCCGCCGCCGGGCTCGACCTCGGCGGCCGCGAGGACCTCGTCCGACGCCTCGGCCGCCTCGCCCGCGACCCGATCGCGCCCTCCATGATCATGGTCACCCACCATGTCGAGGAGATCGCCCCCGGTTTCACCCACGTCCTCATGATCCGCCAGGGCAAGATCCTCGCCGCCGGACCCATCGAGCTGGAACTGACCTCCCGCAACCTCTCCCGCTGCTTCGGCCTCCCGCTCGTCGTCGAGCAGGCCGGCGAGCGCTGGACCGCGCGCGGCCTCCCGCTGGGCTGACCCGCACCTTCCAGCCACCACCGGTCCGTCCGCACCCTGTCGGCGGCCCGGCCCCCGGACCTACCATGACCGGGTGAACGCCATAGACGCATGGGTGTGGTGGCTCGTCGTCGCCGTGGCCCTCGGAATCCCGCTCGTCGTCACCGCCATGCCCGAGTTCGGCATGCTCGCGGCCGGAGCCGTGGTCGCCGCGGGCGCGGCCGGACTCGGTTTCGGCGTCGTCGTCCAGGTCCTCACCTTCGTGATCGTCTCGGTCGCGCTCATCGCCGTGGTCCGCCCGATCGCGGCCCGCCACAGCAGCCGGCGCCCCTGTCTGCCCACCGGGGTCGAGGCGTTGAAGGGCAGGCAGGCCGTCGTCCTCGAACGGGTCGACGGCACCGGCGGACGCGTCAAGCTCGCCGGGGAGATCTGGTCGGCCCGCGCCCTCGACACCGCACGCGCCTACGACGTCGGCCAGGAGGTGGACGTCGTCGACATCGACGGAGCCACCGCGCTCGTCATCTGACCTCGCACGACTCAACTGAACCGAACAGCACACGACTTGCCGGACGGTCTGTCAGACTCGACCGGCAAGATCTTTCACAGGCCACGACATCCGCCGCGCGCACCGAAGCGGAGAGGGGACACGGGGAACACGATGGAACCGGTCATCATCGTCCTGGTCATTCTGGTGGTGTTGGTCTTCATCGCCCTGATCAAGACCATCCAGGTCATCCCACAGGCCAGCGCCGCCATCGTCGAGCGCTTCGGCCGCTACACGCGCACCCTGAACGCGGGCCTGAACATCGTCGTCCCGTTCATCGACACCATCCGCAACCGCATCGACCTGCGCGAACAGGTCGTGCCGTTCCCGCCCCAGCCGGTGATCACCCAGGACAACCTGGTCGTCAACATCGACACCGTCATCTACTACCAGGTCACCGACGCCCGCGCCGCCACCTACGAGGTCGCCAGCTACATCCAGGCGATCGAGCAGCTCACCGTCACCACGCTGCGCAACATCATCGGCGGCATGGACCTGGAGCGGACCCTGACCTCCCGCGAGGAGATCAACGCGGCCCTGCGCGGCGTCCTCGACGAGGCCACCGGCAAGTGGGGCATCCGCGTCAACCGCGTCGAGCTGAAGGCCATCGAGCCGCCCACCTCCATCCAGGACTCGATGGAGAAGCAGATGCGCGCCGACCGCGACAAGCGCGCCGCCATCCTCACCGCCGAGGGCACCCGGCAGGCCGCCATCCTCACCGCCGAGGGCGAGAAGCAGTCCCAGATCCTGCGCGCCGAGGGTGAGGCCAAGGCCGCCGCACTCCGCGCGGAGGGCGAGGCCCAGGCCGTACGCACCGTGTTCGAGGCCATCCACGCGGGCGACCCGGACCAGAAGCTCCTCTCCTACCAGTACCTCCAGATGCTCCCGAAGATCGCCGAAGGCGACGCCAACAAGCTCTGGATCGTCCCCAGCGAGATCGGCGACGCCCTCAAGGGCCTCTCCGGCGCCATGGGCAACTTCGGCAACCTCGGCGGAGGCGGCGCCGCCGTACCCCAGCAGAACAAGGGCACGGGCACCGGCACCGACCGCCGCGAGCGCCCGACCATCGACTGAGGCCCGCCCCGCCACGGCAAGGGGCCCGCTCTCCCGGCCAGGGAGAGCGGGCCCCTCTGTCACGCACGGCCTACGCGGCCGCGGGCGGCGCCAGCCACGTCGGCAGCGACGCGAAGTCGTCCGACCCCAGCGCCAGCAGCATCGCGTCCGCCGGAGTCGGCTCGAACGGCTGCCGCAGCAACGGCATCCCCGCCTGCTGCGGAGTCCGGTCCGCCTTGCGGTGATTGTCCTCCGCACAGGACGCCACCGTGTTCAGCCAGGAGTCCGCACCCCCCTGCGCCCGCGGCACCACGTGGTCCACCGTGGTCGCCGCCCGCCCGCAGTACGCGCAGCGGTGCCGGTCCCGCACCAGCACACCCCGCCGCGACCACGGCGCTTGTCTTCGGAACGGCACCCTCACGTATCTGCACAGCCGGATGACTCTCGGCGCCGGCATGTCCACCGCCGTGCCGCGCATGCGCAGTTCGGTGTGCGCCTGCTCCACCACGGCCTTGTCCTGGAGCACCAGCACGACGGCACGGTTGACCGTCACCGTCGACAGCGGCTCGAAACTCGCGTTCAGGACCAACGTGCCACGCATCCCGCCCACCTCCCGTGCGCCTGTCCGCACCCCCGGCGGACCTGGATCAACTCTGGACGGACGCATCGAGATGGACAACGAAATAAAAAGCGCCCGCCCCTGATCAATTCCAAGACCAGGGGCGGGCAAACACCGAAGGGCTGCTCAGCCCCGCGCGGGGATCTCGTACTCCCCGATGAGCTGGGCACGGGCCAGCGCGTGGAATCGCAGGTTGAAGCCCACAACCGCCGGAGTGGCGTCCGGGCCGACACTCAGCTTGTCCTCGTCCACCGCGTACACCGTGAACACGTAACGGTGCGGACCGTCGTCGGGCGGCGGGGCGGCGCCGACGAACCCCGGCTCGCCGTAGTCGTTGCGCGCCTGGACGGCGCCCTCGGGCAGCCCGGCGAAGTCGCCGCTGCCCGCGCCGGCCGGCAGGTGCGTCACCGAGGCCGGGATGTCGAAGACCACCCAGTGCCAGAATCCGCTGCCGGTCGGCGCGTCCGGGTCGAAACAGGTCACGGCGAAGCTCTTGGTCTCCGCCGGGAAGCCGGACCAGCTCAGCTCCGGAGAGGTGTTCCCCTCCGACTGCACCTGGGCGTCCTTCAGCGTCCCGCCCTCGGCGATGTCCTCACTCGTCACCGTGAACGACGGCACGGGCGGATGAAAGTCATGGGGGAGCGGCCGCCGCTTGTGCTCGGTCACCTCGTTACCTCCTGCTGATCGTTCCGTTCGTGATCTCCGAGCCTAGAACCAGTTCCGGCGGCTGCCGACCTCGGACAGCCACTGGTTGAGGTATCCGGCCCAGTCCGTGCCGTGGAAGTCGTGCAGGCCGACCTGGAAGGAACGGAAGGTGTCCGAGCCCTCGCTGAACAGACCCGGCTTCTTGTCCATCTCGAGCACGACGTCCATCACGCTCTCGTCGGCCACGAAGCTGACCTCGACCTGGTTCAGGCCGCGGTACTGCGCAGGCGGGTAGAACTCGATCTCC
Source organism: Streptomyces sp. NPDC001781 (assembly GCF_053596035.1). NCBI lineage: Bacteria > Bacillati > Actinomycetota > Actinomycetes > Kitasatosporales > Streptomycetaceae > Streptomyces > Streptomyces sp. NPDC001781. Next base: position 120,683 of record NZ_JBSFFI010000019.1, read on the forward strand.
TGGTAGAAGGGAAGCTTCTGCCGGGTGCCGCGGATGTGGCCGCGCTCCATGTCGGCGTTCTTGAAGCGGAAGCCGAGCTGGATGAAGGCGTCCAGCAGCGCCTTCTGCGCGGGCAGCGGGTGCACCCGGATCGGGTCCAGGTCGGAGGAGTCCACCGCGCGCGCGATCTGCAGCTCGGTCGTCACCCCGATGTGCATCCCGCGCAGCTCCTGCCCGTCGATCACCGTGACGGGAGTCTCCCAGGGGATCTCCAGCCCGAACGGAACCGCGTGCACCGCCCCGGCCTGCAGCTCGAAGGCACCACCGAGCCGCACCTTGGAGAACTCGACGTCCTGCTTGTACTCCTGGTCGCCGCTCTCCACCTCGACGCGGGCCTGGAGGCCCACGGACAGACCCTCGATGTTCTGGTTGACCGAGCCGCCCTGAATCCGGACCTCACCCTGGACGACGCCACCGGGCACCACGTTGACCTCGGTCAGCACCGTCTCGACGGAGGCGCCCCCGGCCCCCAGGCTCGCGAGCAGCTTCTTGAACGCCATTGACTCTCCCTTTACGAATGGATCCTCGACCCGTACAAACGCGAGCCGGGCGCGACCGGTTCCGCCGGCACGACAGTGCGGCTGCACTACCCTCGGAGGGCATGATCACGCCCCCGGACCGTACGCCACTGCCACGGGAGTTCTTCGACCGTCCCGTACTGGAGGTCGCCCCCGACCTCCTCGGCCGTCTCGTGGTCCGCGCGACCCCCGAGGGTCCGACAGCCCTCCGCCTCACGGAGGTGGAGGCGTACGACGGCCCGAACTACCCCGGCTCGCACGCCTACCGCACTCCCCGCAACGACGTGATGTTCGGTCCGCCCGGCCATGTGTACGTCTACTTCACCTACGGCATGTCAAGGCGATCAGCATGAACTTCATGGATCTTGCTCACCCCGCTGAAGAAGTCGCCCCCAAGCTGCTCGGTGCCATCCTCACCCACGAGACACCTGAGGGAACCGTGAGCATCACGATCACGGAGACCGAGGCGTACTCCGGTTCGGCCGACCCCGCCTCCCATGCGTACCGAGGCAGGACATCACTAAATGCCGCCATGTTCGGACGTGCGGGACACTTGTACGTCTACCGGTCTCACGGACTCCACTGGTGCGCAAACGTCGTCACCGGGGCAGACGGCATCGCTACAGCTGTCCTCATCCGGGCAGGAAGGGTCATCGAAGGGGAAGACCTGGCCCGCGAGCGGCGAGGAGGCAAGGTTGAGAGTCCACGTCTCGCGCGGGGTCCGGGGAACTTCTGCCAAGCGCTCGGCATCACGGCAGAGCACAACGGCACAGACCTGCTGACAGGCGCCTCGGTCGCGCTGTCCGAGGGTGAGCCGGTACCCGCCGCACTCATCCGGGTCGGTCCTCGGGTAGGCGTGAGCAAAGCCCATGACTGGCAGCACCGCTTCTACCTTGCCGGTGATCCGACGGTCTCGGCGTACCGACTGAGCCCGAGAGCCAAGCCGTCCGCCGGAGCCTGAGCCGCTGTGCGCCTTGCTGGCGGCTCGCCGGTGGGTCGGCGTGGAGTTGGGTCCGAAGACGCGTGACCGCTCGCGAGCGTGGCGCGTTCCTGGCCGGTCGGGTGACTGTCGACGTGTCCCGACCCGGGCCGGACGGGTGGGGATGCGTCTCGGTGGAACGACATACATGCTTGTTGAGTCACTTACGGTATGTAGCACTGCATGAACCTCGTCTGCGGCCCCGAGGGCACCGCGAGCGCTGTCCTGCTCCGCGCCGGCGAGATCATCGAGGGCGCCGAGCTGGCCCGCGAGCGCCGGCTTTCGGGCCGCGGTGACAAGGAACCGGCCAAAGGCCCGGCCCGTCTGGCGACCGCCCTGGACGTCGACCGCTCCCTCGACGGCACCGACGCCTGCACCCCGCGTGCCACCCCGATCCGCGCCCTCACGGGCACGCCCGTCCCGCCCGAGCAGGTACGCAGCGGTCCGCGGACCGGAGTCGCCGGCGACGGCGGCGTCCACCCCTGGCGCTTCCGGGTCGCGGACGATCCCACGGTGAGCCCCTACCGGGCCCACGTCCCACGACGAAGGTCACGTTGACTCGTCGCGTCAAGATGCGTAACGTAGCCCGAGTCGCTTGAACCGGGTACGGCAATCGCCTGCAGCCGGAAGCGGCCACCCACTACCTACGACTTCCCCCGGCGGGGATGATTTCGGCGTGCCTGCATGTCCGAATTCGACTCCGCGTGACTCGATTATGAGTGACAGCGGAGATCGGCTAACGTAGTGAATGTCGAAAGGCCGGACGGCGAAAGCCGAAAAGCCCAAGGCAATCCCACTTCGACTGGGAATCGGACGCCGAAAGGATCTGATAGAGTCGGAACCGCAGGAAAGGGAAACACGGAAGCGGAAACGCGGAAGTGAGGAACTGGAAAGCACCGAGGAAATCGGATCGGAAAGATCTGATAGAGTCGGAAACACCG
>NZ_JBSFFI010000020.1:0-115978 GCF_053596035.1 Streptomyces sp. NPDC001781
CGGATGCCCGTGGCGGGCATCCGCAGCCGCTCCGCCCTTTACAGGTACTGACCGGTGTTCGCCACCGTGTCGATGGACCGTCCGGTGTCCGCGCCCTGCTTTCCGGTGATGAGGGTGCGGATGTAGACGATCCGTTCGCCCTTCTTTCCGGAGATGCGGGCCCAGTCGTCGGGGTTGGTGGTGTTGGGCAGGTCCTCGTTCTCCTTGAACTCGTCCACGCATGCCTGGAGGAGGTGGGAGACGCGGAGGCCCTTCTGGCTCTTGTCGAGGAAGTCCTTGATCGCCATTTTCTTGGCGCGGCCGACGATGTTCTCGATCATGGCGCCGGAGTTGAAGTCCTTGAAGTAGAGGACTTCCTTGTCTCCGTTGGCGTAGGTGACTTCCAGGAAGCGGTTCTCCTCGGATTCGGCGTACATCTGCTCGACCGCCGTCTGGATCATGCTCTGGACGGTGATCTCCTTGTCGCCGCCGTGCTCGCCGAGGTCGTCGGGGTGCAGCGGGAGGCGCTCGGTGAGGTACTTGCCGAAGATGTCCTTGGCGGCTTCGGCGTCCGGGCGCTCGATCTTGATCTTCACGTCGAGCCGGCCGGGCCGGAGGATGGCGGGGTCGATCATGTCCTCGCGGTTGGAGGCGCCGATGACGACCACGTTCTGGAGGCCCTCGACACCGTCGATCTCCGCGAGGAGCTGGGGGACGATGGTGTTCTCGACGTCGGAGCTGACGCCGGAGCCACGGGTACGGAAGAGGGATTCCATCTCGTCGAAGAAGACGATGACGGGGGTGCCCTCGCTGGCCTTCTCCCGGGCACGCTGGAAGACGAGGCGGATCTGCCGCTCGGTCTCGCCGACGTACTTGTTGAGCAGCTCGGGGCCCTTGATGTTGAGGAAGAAGCTCTTGCCCGCGGCCTGTCCGGTCACTTCCGCGACCTTCTTGGCGAGCGAGTTGGCGACGGCCTTGGCGATCAGGGTCTTACCGCATCCGGGGGGGCCGTAGAGCAGGACGCCCTTGGGCGGGCGCAGCTCGTGCTCCTTGAAGAGGTCGGGGTAGAGGTAGGGGAGTTCGACGGCGTCGCGGATGGCCTCGATCTGGCCGCCGAGTCCGCCGATCTGTTCGTAGCCGATGTCGGGGACTTCTTCGAGGACAAGTTCCTCGACCTCGCTCTTGGGCACGACCTCGTAGACGTAGCCGGAGCGGGGTTCGAGGAGGAGTGCGTCGCCGGGGCGGATGGTGATGCCCCGGAGCGGTTCGGCGAGCCGGACCACGCGTTCCTCGTCGGTGTGTCCCAGTACCAGGGCTCGTTCGCCGTCCTCGAGGATCTCCTTGAGGGTGACGATGTCGCCGACGCTCTCGTACTCCATGGCCTCGACCACGTTGAGAGCTTCGTTGAGCATGACTTCCTGGCCGCGCCTGAGGTCGTCGAGTTCGACGCTCGGGCTGACGTTGACCCGGAGTTTGCGGCCGCCGGTGAAGATGTCGGCGGTGCCGTCCTCGTTGGCCTGGAGGAACGCTCCGAAGCCGGCCGGCGGCTGGGCGAGCCGGTCGACTTCCTCCTTGAGGGCCACGATCTGGTCGCGGGCCTCGCGGAGTGTGCCGGCCAGGCGCTCGTTCTGTGCGGAGACGCCGGCCAGATTGGTCTGAAGCTCGACGATCCGCTCCTCGAGAATCCTCGTGTGCCGCGGAGAGTCGGCGAGCTTGCGGCGCAGGACGGCGATCTCCTGCTCAAGATAGGCGATCTGTCCGGCGGGGTCGTCGGACCCTCGTCCCGAGCGGATGCCGCGGTTGATGTCGTCGTCGTGGGCTGCCACGGTCCTCACCTCCTCCAAGGGGAGCTGGACGCTTCCAGACCCTACCTGGGTGGGTGTCGATTGAAACCCCTAGATCACAAAGACTGTCAAGGTGTGTCGTCGGTCACCCGGTGCGCTCCCTCTCGCACGGAGGGGATACCCACTGAACGTGACGCGGAAGCCGCTTGTTCCGGGTGATCCGTCGGCCGGGCAGGTGCGGACGGTGGGAAATCGGGAGGCGGGGGTAGGGTCGGGGTGTTCGACAGCCGCCGGCGGACGGGTCCGGCGATTTGAGGTCAGGAGAGTTGAGCGTGCAGCAGGAGGCCCCGGACGGCGAGGCGCTGGAGGTCTGGATCGACCAGGACCTGTGTACCGGTGACGGGATCTGCGCCCAGTACGCGCCGGAGGTGTTCGAGCTGGACATCGACGGGCTGGCCTATGTGAAGGACGACGACGACGAGTTGCTCCAGGCCGTGGGGGCGGCGGTGCCGGTGCCGCTGCCGCTGCTCACGGACGTGGTGGATTCGGCGAAGGAGTGTCCGGGGGCGTGCATCCATGTGCGCCGGGTTTCGGACAAGGTCGAGGTGTACGGGCCCGAGGCGGACTGAGTCCCGGCAGGCCCGGCGGATCCCGGTCGAGGACGCGCGCGTGCGGGGGCATGCGCGCGTCTCGTGCGTTCGGGGTCAGACGCCGCGGGTGTCGGCCGGGGTGGAGCGCAGGAAGGCGCGGCCGTCCCAGCGCCAGGCGGCGGCTTTCTTCACGTCGGGGCAGCAGCTCGGTACGTCGTCGGTGGAGTAGCCGAGGAGGGTGGCCGTCACGGTGCGGTCGCGGATGGCGAGATCGGTGGCGGTGAGGCGGTCGGCGGCCTGGACGAGGGTGGCGACGACGCGGGGCCGGCCGTCGGTGGCGTCGCGGGTGAGGACGTAGACGGCGTCAGGTGGGGTGCCCATGGCGGCGTCGCAGTGGACGACGGCGACGGTCTCGGGTTTGCCGTCGCCGTCGAGGTCGCCGCTGGTCCTGCGGGCGACGACGGCTTCGACGGGGCCGCAGTCGAGCGGGAAGGCGACGCCGGTGGTGCCGGGCGGGGTGGTGGCGGTGGGTGCGGGGGCGGGCCTGGCCTCGGTGGCGGTGGTCGGCTGGGCCGCGGTGGCCGGGCCGGGCTGGACGAGGGAGGACAGTGCGATCACGCCGGCGACCGCTGTGGCCGTGGCGGCCCAGTGGATGGGCCGGGTGTCCGTGCGGGCGAGCTCCGGGACGGCGGATTGCTGCACTAGGAGGGTCTCCTGTGGGGCTGTGCCGGTGAAGGGGTGGCCAGCATGGTGTCACACGTCACGGTGGGTGGGAACGGCGGGGGCGGGTGCGGTTCCGGCGGGGTGCGGGGTGGCTGCCGCGAGGGGGAACGCGAGGACGCCGTGCCCTTGGTTCCCGTGGTGGCGGGAGGTCGGGGCACGGCGCCCTGGGTGGATGCGGGGTGGGTGCGGGTCAGCGGCCCGCGCCGCCGTCGGCGTTGGGGCCGGCGTAGTCCTCGCCGTAGGCGCCCTTGGCGGGGCGGCGGCGGCGCATGGGCGGCTCGACGCCGTCGGCGAGGCGGCGGGCGGTGAGCAGGAAGCCGGTGTGGCCGATCATGCGGTGGTCCGGACGGACGGCCAGGCCCTCGATGTGCCAGTTGCGGATCATCGTCTCCCAGGCGGTCGGCTCGTTGAAGCAGCCGATCTCGCGGATGGACTCGACGGTCCGGGCGAGCTGGGTGGTGGTGGCGACGTAGGCGCAGAGGATGCCGCCGGGGACGAGTGCCTTGGAGACGGCCTCCAGGCATTCCCAGGGGGCGAGCATGTCGAGGATGACGCGGTCGACGTCGGTGTCGGACAGGTTGTCCTGGAGGTCGCCGACGGTGAGCTGCCAGGCGGGGTGTTCGCCGCCGAAGTAGCGCTCGACGTTCTGCTTGGCGATCTCGGCGAAGTCCTCGCGGCGCTCGTAGGAGTGCAGCATGCCCTGGTCGCCGATGGCGCGCAGCAGGAAGCTGCTCAGCGAGCCGGAGCCCACGCCCGCCTCGACGACGCGGGCGCCGGGGAAGATGTCGGCGAAGGCCAGGATCTGCCCCGCGTCCTTGGGGTAGACCACGGCGGCGCCGCGGGGCATGGACAGGACGTAGTCGGGGAGCAGGGGGCGCAGCGCGAGGTAGGCGACGTTGCCGGTGGTGCGGACAACGCTGCCCTCGGGAGCGCCGATCAGTTCGTCGTGCGGGAAGGAGCCCTTGTGGGTGTGGAAGTTCTTCCCGGCTTCGAGCGTGAACGTGTAGTGGCGGCCCTTGGGGTCGGTCAGCTGAACCTGGTCCCCGACCTTGAAGGGCCCGCGCCTGCGGGCGGCACCGGTCGGTTCGGACATGTGACCAGCTTACCGGCAGCCGCAGGGGGCGAAGACCATGATCCCCGGTGGGTTCAGGAGGGGCGCGCCATGGCCTTGACGAAGGCGCGCTCGACGTCCGCCGCGGAGAGGACTCCGTAGATCTCGCCGGTGTTCTCGACCACCAGGTACTCCGTCGCGGGGGTGGCGCGGAGGGTGTCGAGCAGTTCCTCGCCGGAGAGTTCGGCGGAGACGCGCATGCCGTCGGTGAGGTCCTGGGCGAGTTCGCCGACGGGGACCCAGGGGCGGCGGTGTTCGGGGACGCCGACGATGGCGGCCTCACGGACGAGGGAGAGGGGGGTGCCGTCGGCGTCGACGACGACGAGGGCGCGGGCGCCGGCGGCGTTGGCGCGGCGCAGGCCCTCGGAGAGGGGGGTGTCGCTCCGGACGGGGACGGCGCGGCGGGTGAGGGTGCGGGCGCGGAGGTCGGGGAGGTGTTCGCGCAGCCGGGCCATGCGGAGGCTGTTGCCGGCGCCGGTCCAGATGATGGCGGCGAGGATCGCGGCGAGCAGGGCGTCGGTGACGGTGTCCATGCCGCTGACGTCCCGGTCGCCGCCGAGGGCGCCGGACTGGTTGAGCAGGGGCAGTCCGACGAGGACGGAGACGGCGAGGGCGCGGCCGACCCAGGCGGCGGCGACGGTTCCCGCCATGGGGCGGCCGGTGATCTTCCAGACGACGGCGCGGAGCATGCGGCCGCCGTCGAGGGGGAGGCCGGGCAGGAGGTTGAAGATCGCGACGATCAGGTTGGAGATCATCAGCCCGGCGAGGAGGACGCCGGGGACGGTGCCGGGCTCGACGGGTTTGAGGGCGAGGTAGAAGAGTCCGGCGAGGACGAGGGAGAGCAGGGGGCCGACGAAGGCGAGGACGAACTCGCGGCCGGGTGTCTCGGCTTCCTTCTCGATCTCGGAGACGCCGCCGAAGAACTGGAGCTGGATGCGGCGGACGGGGAGTTCGAAGCGGAGGGCGGCGAGGGTGTGCGCGAGTTCGTGGACGAGGACGGAGGCGTAGAAGGCGACCGCGAAGAAAAGGGAGACCAGGTAGCGCAGGGCGCCGAGTTCGGGCAGGACGCGGTCGAGCTGGCCGCCGAAGACCCAGGTGATGAGGGCGGCGACGAGGAACCAGCTCGGGGCGACGTAGACGGGTACGCCGAAGGGGCGGCCCATGAGGATGCCGCCGCCCGGTTCCCTGGGGCGCTTCGGGGGCGGGTCGGTGCGGGCGATGCCGGCGTGGGCGAGGGAGCGGTCGTGCTCGGTGCGGTCGGTGTCGTCGGGTCCGGGCCGATCGGGATGGTCCTGATCGTGCGCGGACTCGTGTTCGGGGTCGTGTTCGGGGTTCGGGGTCGGAGGCGCTGGGGGGTGCTCGGCCGGGTGGTTCTCGTCCGGCTGCGGCTGCCCGTTCCCGCCGGTCACGTCCACGGTGTCCCCTCGTTCGGTGCGTCTTCCGCGCGTGGCCGGGCGGAAGGGTCTCGGGTCGATGGTATGCGGCCCGGGTGGCGCGGTCCGCTCCGGCACCCTGCTGTTCTGGGGGTGTGGGGTGAGCGGCTGGGTCGCTGTCGGTGCCGGGCCGTATGGTCTTGGGTCATGGAGAGCAGCGGTGTGGGCAGTGCCCCCGAGGGTGTTCCGGGTGGCGGGGGCGGCGCGGAGGGTGTCGCGCGGGTCGTCGTGGCGCCGTCGTCACTGTCTCCGTCGCGGGCGAGCGATTTCATGCGGTGTCCGCTGCTGTACCGCTTCCGGGTGATCGACCGGCTGCCGGAGAAGCCGAGCGAGGCGGCGACGCGGGGCACGCTGGTGCACGCGGTGCTGGAGCGGCTGTTCGACGTGCCGGCGGCGGAGCGTACGGCGCCGGCGGCGAAGTCGTTGATCCCGGCGCAGTGGGACCGGTTGCGGGAGAGCCGGCCGGAGCTCTCGGAGCTGTTCGAGGGTGATCTGGGCGGTGAGCGGCTGGCGCGCTGGCTGGATGAGGCGGAGCGGCTGGTGGAGCGCTGGTTCTCGCTGGAGGACCCGACGCGGCTGGAGCCGGCCGAGCGCGAGATGTTCGTGGAGACGGAGCTGGATTCGGGGCTGCGGCTGCGCGGGATCATCGACCGGGTGGACGTGGCGCCGACGGGTGAGGTGCGCATCGTCGACTACAAGACGGGGAAGGCGCCGCGCCCGGAGTACGCGGAGGACGCGCTGTTCCAGATGAAGTTCTACGCGCTGGTGGTGTGGCGGCTGAAGCGGGTGGTGCCGCGCCGGCTGCAGCTCGTGTATCTCGGCAGTGGTGACGTGCTGACGTACGACCCGGTGCCGGCCGATCTGGAGCGGGTGGAGCGGAAGCTGATGGCGTTGTGGGCGGCGATCCGGGAGGCGACGGAGTCGGGGGTGTGGCGGCCTCGGCCGACGAAGCTGTGCGGCTGGTGCGATCACCAGGCGGTGTGCCCGGAGTTCGGGGGCACTCCCCCGCCGTATCCGCTCGCGGTGAGGGCGGCGGAGCCGGGCGCGGAGGACGCGGGCAGAATGGGGCCGGTCTAGCGAAGGAGTTCTCAGGTGGCCATCCGCGTCCTTCTGGTCGATGACCAGCCGCTGTTGCGTACCGGGTTCCGGATGATTCTGGAGGCGGAGCCGGATCTGGCGGTCGTCGGTGAGGCCGGTGACGGTCTGCAGGCGCTCGATCAGGTGCGTGCGCTGCAGCCGGATGTCGTGCTGATGGATATCCGGATGCCCCGGATGGACGGGGTGGAGGCGACCCGGCAGATCACGGGTCCGGAGCGGGACGGTCCGGCGAAGGTGCTGGTGCTGACGACGTTCGATCTGGACGAGTACGTGGTGGAGGCGCTCAGGGCGGGGGCGAGCGGGTTCCTGCTGAAGGACGCTCCGGCGGACGAGCTGGTGCAGGCGATCCGGGTGGTGGCGGCGGGCGAGGCGATGCTGGCGCCGAGCATCACGCGGCGGCTGCTGGACAAGTACGCGACGCATCTGCCCTCGGGTGAGGAGCCGGCGCCGAGCACGCTCAGCACGCTGACGGACCGTGAGGTGGAGGTGCTGAAGCTGGTGGCGCGGGGGCTGTCGAACGCGGAGATCGCGGCGGATCTGTTCGTGAGCGAGACGACGGTGAAGACCCATGTGGGGCATGTGCTGACGAAGCTGGGTCTGAGGGACCGGGTACAGGCGGCGGTGTACGCCTACGAGAGCGGTCTGGTGCGGCCGGGGGCGCAGTAGTGCACGCGCCGAGGGCGCCCCTCCTGGTGGAGGGGCGCCCTCGGCGCGTGCGGGCGCGTTTCGTCAGCTCTCGCCGGGTTCCCGGGCTTCACCGTGCCGGTGCTGCCGTCGGGGCGCGGGGGGAGGGCGGGGTCAGCCGCTCACGCCACGGCCGAGCTCCCACAGCTGAAGCGTCGACGAGGAGTTCAGGGCGTACGAGGAACCCGTGATGTCGTCCCGTGCGGCGACGTACTGCTTGCCCTGCCACAGCGGCAGTACGGGCACGTCCTCGGCGACGATGTCCTGGATCTCGGTGAGGCTCTTGCCCGCGTCGAGGCGGTCGGCCTCGCGGCGCGACTCGGGGATCAGCGTCCGCTGGATCGTGCTGTTGGCGTACGGCGAGCCGAGGAAGTTGTCCTTGTCGAGGAACGGTGCCACGAAGTTGTCGGCGTCCGGGAAGTCGGGGAACCAGCCCATGCCGTAGACGTCGTACCGGCCCTTCTGCTCCGCGGGGCGGAAGGTGGCCCAGGGGTGGCCCTGGATGCTGACGTCGAACAGGCCGCTGTCGTTGAGCTGCTTCTGCAGGACCTCGAACTCCTGCTTGGTGGCGGAGCCGTAGTGGTCGGTGGTGTAGTGCAGCGTCAGCTTGAGCGGGGCGGTGACGCCGGCCTTGGCGAGCAGCAGCTTGGCCTTGGCGGGGTTCGGGTCGCCGTACTTGTTGAAGAACGAGTTGGAGTGGCCGGTCAGGGTGGCGGGCACCAGGGAGTACAGCGGCTCGGCCTGGGTGCCGTAGACCTTGGAGACCAGTTCGCCGCGGTTGATGACCTGGGCGATGGCCTGGCGGACGGCCTTGTCCTTGACCGTCTGCGCGTTGGTGTTGAAGGCGAGGTAGCGGATCTCGAGACCCGGCATGTCGACGAGGTCGGCGTGCTCGTCGGAGCCTCCGTCGAGCTTCTGGATCTGGCTCGGCGACATGGTGCGGGTCATCACGTCGATGTCGCCGCGGTCGAGGGCGGCGCCCATCGCGTCGGCGTCGTCGAAGGAGCGGATCTCCACCTTGTCGTTGTTCAGCTCGGAACTGCCCTTGTACGAGGGGTTCTTGGTGAACGTCACGCTGACCATGGCGTCGCCCTTGACCTGGGCCTTGAAGGTGTACGGGCCGGAGCCGTCGACCTCGAAGCCGTCGCGGAGCTTGCCCTGGGCGTAGATCTTGGGGTTCACGATGCCCGCGACGGGGGTGGACAGCTTGAAGGGGAACGTGGCGTCGGCCGTCTTCAGGTGGAAGATGACCTCGCGGTCGCCCTGCGTCTCGACGGTGTCGACGGTGTTCAGCAGGGCGGCGACACCGCTGTCGGCCTGGAGCTTGATGGCGCGGTCGATGGAGAACTTCACATCGGCGGCGGTGACCGGGTCGCCGGAGGCGAACTTGAGGCCGCTGCGCAGCTTGCAGGCGTAGCGCTCGTTGCCGGTGTCGGTGAAGCCGCAGCTCTCGGCGGCCTCCGGGACGGGGCTGCCCTCGCCCTTGGGCTGGGTCATCAGCGTCTGCACGGTCTGGCGCAGGAGGTTCCAGGTGCCGACGTCGTAGGCGTAGGCGGGGTCGAGGGGCGCGGGGGCGTCGCTCGTGGCCGTGAACCGGTCCGTGGTGCCGACGACGATGGGGTCGCCGTTCTTGGCCCCGCTGTCGGTTCCGCCGCACGCGGCGAGAACCGGCGTGAGCAGGCCGGCCACTGCCGGCAGCACCAGAGTCTTGCGGTTCATGCGGGACGTTCTCCAGAGCTGTTTGATTCCGTGGACCCGGCGGGCTTCAGGTGGGCTCGATGGATCACGGGGGTTGCTGCGATGTTGTCGCGACGACATTAGTCCGCGCCCGCGAGGCGCTTCGCGGTCCCTTGAGTTGAGGGCTCATCACGCAGTGAAACCGGGTGTGGACGCACCGAAAAACCGACAGAGGCAGGATTCGCACAACGACCCATCAATCGGGACACATGGGCCTGCGAACGGGGCGTTCGGCGCCGATTTCTGCACACGCGGGCGGCGTTGTCGAGGCCGCTCCGGGTGACGAACGTCACAGTGTCAACTGAAGCCCGGCGTACCGGAATTCAGCCGGTCCGGCGAGCGGGGAATTACCGTCGGGGCGCGACTCCGCGGAATTGCGCCCCTGGTCAGCATTGTTTTCGCACGCTGGGTGAACGCCTAGTGCGTGAGCGTCATCAGGCCGCGCAGAAAAGACAGGTCGACCTGTTCCAGTGAGGGCACGACGGTGCGCCGTTCGGCCGGGACGATGGGGGCGATGGAGGGCACGGCGACCACATGGCAGCCGGCGGCCTCGGCCGAGGCGACGCCGGTGGCGGTGTCCTCGATGACGGCGCACCGGGCCGGGTCGGCGCCGAGTCCGGCGGCGGCCAGCAGGTAGGGGTCGGGGTGGGGCTTGGTGCGGGAGACCTCGTCACCGCCGATGGAGAGGCTGAAGTGGTGCGGGCCGAGCGCCGTCAGCACGCGGTCGATGATGCGCCGGTGGGAGGCGGAGACCAGGGCGGTCGGGATGGCGTGCTCGTGGAGTTCGGCGAGCAGCCGGGCGGCGCCGGGCATCAGCGGGAGGTGGCTGCCGATGCGGGCCTCGAAGCCGTCGTTGAGGAGGACGGAGAGTTCGGCGAGGGTGATGGCGGCGCCGGTGGCCTCGATGAGGAAGCCCGCGCTGCGGGTCATGGGACCGCCGACGACGACGTGCCGCCAGGAGTCGTCGAGGGCGTGGCCGAGGGCGGCGAAGACCTCGACCTCGACGTCCCACCAGAAGCCCTCGGTGTCCACCAGGGTGCCGTCCATGTCGAGGAGGACCGCTTGAAGGGCGGAGCCTTCGGCCGTGCGTTCTCCGAGCGCGGGGACCGTGCTGGTCATCCGGGCGCACCTCCTTGAGGGACGATCAGGCCGGTTCCCGGAGAGGGAACCGGCCTGCGGTGGACCGACCAGCATACGTCGTCCGGTCCCGGAACGCCTGTTGCGTGCGCGTGTCCGCCCGGCCGGCGCGGTCAGCGGGCGTTGAAGTACTTCGCCTCGGGGTGGTGGATGACGATGGCGTCGGTGGACTGCTCGGGGTGGAGCTGGAACTCCTCGGAGAGCTGGACGCCGATCCGCTCCGGCTGGAGCAGGTCGGCGATCTTGGCGCGGTCCTCCAGATCGGGGCAGGCGCCGTAGCCGAGGGAGAAGCGGGCGCCCCGGTACTTCAGGGCGAACATGTCCTCGATGCCGGCGGGGTCCTCGCCGGCGAAGCCGAGTTCGGCACGGACGCGGGCGTGCCAGTACTCGGCCAGCGCTTCGGCCAGCTGGACGGAGAGGCCGTGCAGTTCGAGGTAGTCGCGGTAGGCGTCGGCCTCGAAGAGCTTGGCGGTCTCCTCGCCGATGCGGGAGCCGACGGTGACGACCTGGAGGCCGACCACGTCCCGCTCGCCGGACTCCTCCGGGCGGAAGTAGTCCGCGAGGCAGAGCCGGCGGCCCCGGCTCTGGCGGGGGAAGGTGAAGCGGGTGCGCTCGTTGCCGTCCTCGTCCAGGATGATCAGGTCGTCGTCCTTGGAGACGCAGGGGAAGTAGCCGTGGACGACGGCGGCCTCCAGCAGGTTCTCCGTCTGGAGCCGGTCGAGCAGGCCGCGCAGCCGGGGGCGGCCCTCGGTCTCTGCCAGTTCCTCGTAGGTGGGGCCGTCGCCGGTGCGGGCCTGCTTGAGACCCCACTGGCCCTTGAAGAGGGCGCCCTCGTCCAGCCAGGACGCGTACTCCTTGAGCTGGATGCCCTTGACGACGCGGGTGCCCCAGAACGGCGGGGTGGGCACCGGGTTGTCGGTGCGCACGTCGGAGCGGACGTGGCCCTCCTGCGCGGGCGCGTCGGGGAGGTCGGCGGCGGGGGTGGCGCGGACCCGGCGCTGCTTGAGCTCGGGGAGCCGGGCGCCGGGCAGGCCGCGCTTGACGCCGATGAGGGCGTCCATCAGGCGCAGGCCCTCGAAGGCGTCGCGGGCGTAGCGGACCTCGCCCTCGTAGATCTCGTGGAGGTCCTGCTCGACGTAGGCGCGGGTGAGGGCGGCGCCGCCCAGGATCACCGGGTAGTCGGCGGCCAGGCCGCGCTGGTTCAGCTCCTCCAGGTTCTCCTTCATGATCACCGTGGACTTGACCAGCAGGCCGGACATGCCGATGACGTCGGCGCGGTGTTCCTCGGCGGCGTCCAGGATCGCGGAGACGGGCTGCTTGATGCCGAGGTTGACGACGCTGTAGCCGTTGTTGGACAGGATGATGTCCACGAGGTTCTTGCCGATGTCGTGGACGTCGCCGCGCACGGTGGCCAGCACGATGGTGCCCTTGCCCGCCCCGTTCTCGCCGTCGGGGGTTTTCTCCATGTGCGGTTCCAGGTACGCGACGGCCGTCTTCATGACCTCCGCGGACTGGAGCACGAAGGGGAGCTGCATCTGGCCGGAGCCGAAGAGTTCACCGACGGTCTTCATGCCGTCGAGCAGGGTGTCGTTGACGATGTCGAGGGCGGGGCGGTCCGTCAGGGCCTCGTCCAGGTCGGCCTCCAGGCCGTTGCGCTCGCCGTCGACGATGCGCCGCTTGAGGCGCTCGTCCAGGGGCAGCGCGGCCAGTTCCTCGGCCTTGCCGGCGCGCAGGGACTTGGCGGTGGCGCCCTCGAAGAGCGCCATCAGCTTCTGCAGCGGGTCGTAGCCCTCGGCGCGGCGGTCGTGGATGAGGTCCAGGGCGGTCTGCACCTCCTCCTCGCTGAAGCGGGCGATGGGCAGGATCTTGGACGCGTGCACGATGGCCGAGTCCAGGCCGGCCTTGACGCATTCGTCGAGGAAGACGGAGTTCAGCAGGATGCGGGCGGCCGGGTTGAGGCCGAAGGAGATGTTGGACAGGCCGAGCGTGGTCTGGACGTCCGGGTGGCGCCGCTTGAGTTCGCGGATGGCCTCGATGGTGGCGATGCCGTCCTTGCGGGACTCCTCCTGACCGGTGCAGATGGTGAAGGTCAGGGTGTCGATGAGGATGTCCTCCTCGTGGATGCCCCAGTTCCCGGTGAGGTCGTCGATGAGCCGTTCGGCGATCTCGACCTTCTTCTCCGGGGTGCGGGCCTGGCCCTCCTCGTCGATGGTGAGCGCGATCAGGGCGGCGCCGTGCTCGCGGGCGAGCCGGGTGACCTTGGCGAAGCGGGAGTCGGGACCGTCGCCGTCCTCGTAGTTCACCGAGTTGATCACCGCGCGGCCGCCGAGCTTCTCCAGACCGGCCTGGATGACGTCGACCTCGGTGGAGTCGAGGACGATCGGCAGCGTGGAGGCGGTGGCGAGGCGTCCGGCGAGTTCGGCCATGTCGGTGACGCCGTCGCGGCCGACGTAGTCCACACAGAGGTCGAGCATGTGCGCGCCCTCGCGGATCTGCTCGCGGGCCAGTTCCACGCAGTCGTCCCAGCGGGCCTGAAGCATGGCCTCCCGGAACTTCTTGGAGCCGTTGGCGTTGGTGCGCTCGCCGATGGCGAGGTAGGAGGTGTCCTGGCGGAACGGCACGGACTGGTAGAGCGAGGCGGCGCCCGCCTCGGGGCGCGGCTGCCGTTCGGCCGGGGCGAGGCCGCGGACGCGCTCGACGACCTGGCGCAGGTGCTCGGGGGTGGTGCCGCAGCAGCCGCCGACCAGGGAGAGGCCGTACTCGTGGACGAAGGTCTCCTGGGCGTCGGCGAGCTCGGGGGCGGTGAGCGGGTAGTGCGCGCCGTCCTTGCCGAGGACGGGCAGGCCGGCGTTGGGCATGCAGGCCAGCGGGATGCGGGCGTGGCGGGCGAGGTGGCGCAGGTGCTCGCTCATCTCGGCGGGCCCGGTGGCGCAGTTCAGGCCGATCATGTCGATGCCCAGGGGTTCCAGCGCGGTGAGCGCGGCGCCGATCTCCGAGCCGAGCAGCATGGTGCCGGTGGTCTCGACGGTGACGGAGACGATGACGGGCAGGTCGATGCCGAGGGCGTCCAGGCCGCGCCGGGCGCCGAGGACGGCGGCCTTGGTCTGGAGGAGGTCCTGGGTGGTCTCGATCAGCAGGGCGTCGGCGCCGCCGGTGACGAGTCCTTCGGCGTTGCGCTGATAGGCGTCGCGCAGGGTGGTGTACGGGGCGTGGCCGAGGGTGGGGAGCTTGGTGCCGGGGCCCATGGAGCCCAGCACCCAGCGGGGGCGGCCGTCGCGCGCGGTGAACTCGTCGGCGACCTCGCGGGCGACGCGGGCGCCGGACTCGGAGAGTTCGTGGACGCGCTCGGGGATGTCGTACTCGCCGAGGGCGGAGTGGTTGGCGCCGAAGGTGTTGGTCTCGACGCAGTCGACGCCGGCCGCGAAGTACTCCTCGTGCACGGAGCGCACGATGTCGGGCCGGGTGAGGTTGAGGATCTCGTTGCAGCCCTCGAGCTGCTGGAAGTCGTCCAGCGTGGGTTCCTGGGCCTGGAGCATGGTGCCCATGGCTCCGTCGGCGACCACCACGCGGGTGGCCAGTGCCTGACGGAGCGCGGACGCACGGGTCCGGCTGTCGGCGGAAGGGGACGGCGGCGACGAGGCCATGAAGGGGCTCCCTTGAGTGCGACGGCTGTCGGCTATGCGCCCGCTCCGGCCGGGGCCGGGCGTGGGGCACGGCGTCAGAGTAACCGCCGGTGGGCTTGGATGGGCACAGGCGTCCACGACACGGACGCGGATGGCGGAGTCCGGCCGGTGGGGTGCGGTGGCCGGAACCCGGCGGGTGGCCGGACCTGGCCCTGCTCATTGGCGGGAGATCGGCATGGACCGGTAGTGTTCGGCATTGCCGAACGCGTATGGGATGGCTCGGCGGTGGCCGATGCGGACGGAGGCAGGACGTCGATGGCACGGAACATCCAGTCGCTCGAACGGGCGGCCGCGATGCTGCGCCTGCTCGCGGGCGGCGAGCGGCGGCTCGGCCTCTCCGACATCGCCTCGTCGCTGGACCTGGCCAAGGGCACGGCGCACGGCATCCTGCGCACCCTCCAGCACGAGGGCTTCGTGGAGCAGGACGAGGCGTCGGGCCGCTACCAGCTGGGCGCGGAGCTGCTGCGGCTGGGCACCACCTACCTGGACGTGCACGAGCTGCGGGCGCGGGCCCTGGTGTGGACCGACGACCTGGCCCGCTCCAGCGGGGAGAGCGTGTACCTGGGCGTGCTGCACCAGCAGGGCGTGCTGATCGTGCACCACGTCTTCCGCCCGGACGACAGCCGTCAGGTGCTGGAGATCGGGGCGATGCAGCCCCTGCACTCCACGGCGCTCGGCAAGGTGCTCTCCGCCTACGACCCGGTGGCCCACAGCGAGGCGCTGGACTCCCCCCGCAAGGCGTTCACCGACCGTACGGTGTGCGCGCCCGCGGAGTTCGAGCACGTCCTGGACCTCACCCGGGCGCGCGGCTACGCGGCCGACCTGGAGGAGACCTGGGAGGGCGTGGCGTCGATCGCCGCGCCGGTCCACGACCGGCGCCGGATGCCGGTGGGCGCGGTGGGGATCGCCGGCGCCGTGGAGCGGCTGTGCCGGGACGGCGAGCCGCGTCCGGAGCTGGTCGCGGCGGTGCGGGACTGCGCCCGCGCCGTCTCCCGCGACCTGGGTGCCGCCCGCTTCTGAGCACCGCCTTCGCGTGGGGGCCGGTCTGCTGTGCCCCCGTCCGTAACGATCCGGCGTTCTGTGCTTTTTTCCGCCCCCGGAACTCTTGACGCGTGCGTGCGCCGAAAGCGAGACTCCCGTCCAACGGTCGGCATTGTCGAACACCTATCGGTAATACGCGTTAGGCTGGGACAGCGCCAAGGGCCGAGTTCCCCTGGACCAATGACAAAGGAGTCGCGGGTGTCCAGCTCCGACATCTTCATCGGCGAGACCATAGGTACCGCCGTGCTCATCCTGCTCGGCGGTGGCGTCTGTGCCGCCGTGACGCTGAAGGCCTCCAAGGCGCGCGGCGCCGGATGGCTGGCCATCGCCTTCGGGTGGGGCTTCGCCGTCCTGACGGCCGTCTACACCTCGGCGCCGCTCTCCGGCGCGCATCTCAATCCGGCCGTCTCCCTGGCGCTGGCGATCAAGGACCACGACTACGGCACGCTGCCCGTCTACTGGGGCGGCCAGTTGCTGGGCGCGATGATCGGCGCGACGCTGGTCTGGGTGGCCTACATGGGCCAGTTCCGCGTCCACCTGACCGACCAGGAGATCGTCGGCGGGCCGGGCACGCGGGACACGGTCAAGGCGGTCGAGGCAGAGGAGGCGGCCGCGGGCCCGGTACTGGGCATCTTCTCCACCGGTCCGGAGATCCGGAACGCGGTGCAGAACCTTCTGACGGAGATCATCGGCACGGTCGTGCTGGTGCTGGCGGTCCTCACGCAGGGCCTGAACAACGAGGGCAACGGTCTGGGCCCGGTGGGCGCGCTGATCACGGCCCTGGTGGTCGTCTCGATCGGTCTGTCGCTCGGCGGTCCGACGGGGTATGCGATCAACCCGGCCCGTGACCTGGGACCGCGCATCGTGCACGCGCTGCTGCCGCTGCCCAACAAGGGCGGTTCGGACTGGAGCTACGCATGGGTGCCGGTCGTCGGTCCACTGGTCGGCGGCGCGATCGCTGCGGGCATCTACAACGTCGCTTTTGCTTGACGAGTAACGATTTGCGCGAAAAGCACCGATCATTCGAGTAAGCGCCGTACACACCGCCACCCTCACCTCGGATCTCCCAGGAGCACAAAGTGACCGACGCCCACACCGCAGGCCCCTTCATCGCGGCGATCGACCAGGGCACGACCTCCTCGCGCTGCATCGTCTTCGACAAGGACGGCCGCATCGTCTCCGTCGATCAGAAGGAGCACGAGCAGATCTTCCCCAAGCCCGGCTGGGTCGAACACGACGCGAACGAGATCTGGACGAACGTCCAGGAGGTCGTCGCCTCCGCGATCGCCAAGGCGGGCATCACGCGGGACGACATCAAGGCCATCGGCATCACCAACCAGCGCGAGACGACCGTGCTGTGGGACAAGAACACCGGTGAGCCGGTCCACAACGCCATCGTGTGGCAGGACACCCGCACCGACGCGCTCTGCCGGGAGCTGGGCCGCAACGTCGGCCAGGACCGCTTCCGCCGCGAGACCGGTCTGCCGCTGGCGTCCTACTTCGCCGGGCCCAAGGCCCGCTGGCTGCTGGACAACGTGGAGGGCCTGCGTGAGCGCGCCGAGGCCGGGGACATCCTCTTCGGCACCATGGACAGCTGGGTCATCTGGAACCTGACCGGCGGTGTCGACGGCGGCAGGCACGTCACCGACGTCACCAACGCCTCGCGCACCATGCTGATGAACCTGCACACCATGGAGTGGGACAAGAAGATCTGCGAGTCCATCGGGGTGCCGGAGCAGATGCTCCCCGAGATCCGCTCCTCCGCCGAGGTCTACGGCGAGATCACCGGGGGCAGCCTCGGCGACCTGCTCGGCGGCACCCCCGTCGCCTCCGCGCTGGGCGACCAGCAGGCGGCCCTGTTCGGCCAGACCTGCTTCTCCGAGGGCGAGACCAAGTCGACCTACGGCACCGGCACCTTCATGGTGATGAACACCGGCGAGAAGATCATCAACTCCTACGCCGGTCTGCTCACCACCGTCGGCTACAAGATCGGCGACAAGCCGACGGTGTACGCCCTGGAGGGCTCCATCGCCGTCACCGGCTCGCTGGTGCAGTGGATGCGCGACCAGATGGGCCTGATCTCCACCGCCGCCGAGATCGAGACCCTCGCGCTCTCGGTCGAGGACAACGGCGGCGCCTACTTCGTGCCGGCCTTCTCCGGCCTGTTCGCCCCGCACTGGCGCTCCGACGCCCGCGGTGTGATCGCCGGCCTGACCCGGTACGTGACCAAGGCGCACCTCGCGCGCGCCGTCCTGGAGGCCACCGCCTGGCAGACGCGGGAGATCGCGGACGCCATGACCAAGGACTCCGGGGTCGAGCTGACCACGCTCAAGGTGGACGGCGGCATGACCGCGAACAACCTGCTGATGCAGCAGCTCGCGGACGTGCTCGACGCCCCCGTGGTGCGCCCGATGGTCGCCGAGACCACCTGTCTCGGTGCCGCCTACGCCGCCGGTCTCGCCGTCGGCTTCTGGTCCGGAACGGACGAGCTGCGCGCCAACTGGCGCCGGGCCGCCGAGTGGACCCCCCGCATGGACGCGGAGACCCGCGACCGTGAGTACAAGAACTGGCTCAAGGCCGTCGAACGGTCCATGGGCTGGCTCGAGGACGAGAGCTGACCCGCCAGGTCCGGCTCCGACGAGGAGTGAAGTACCCGACATGACCAGTCACCCCACCCTGCAGTCCGTACCTGCCCTGGGCACGCACCCGGCCTCCGGCTCCAACCCGAGCCGCGCCGAGACCCGGGAGCAGCTCGCGCTGGCGTCGTACGACCTCCTTGTGATCGGCGGCGGCATCCTGGGCATCTCCACCGCCTGGCACGCCGCGCAGTCCGGACTCAGGGTGGCGCTGGTCGACGCCGGCGACTTCGCCGGAGCGACCTCCTCCGCCTCCTCCAAGCTGCTCCACGGCGGGCTCCGCTACCTCCAGACCGGCGCGGTGAAGCTGGTCGCGGAGAACCACTTCGAACGGCGCGCGGTCTCCCGCCAGGTGGCCCCCCACCTGGCGAACCCGCTCACCTTCTACCTCCCGGTCTACAAGGGCGGCCCGCACGGCGCGGCCAAGCTCGGCGCGGGCGTGTTCGCCTACTCCGCGCTCTCCGCGTTCGGCGACGGCGTGGGGCACCTGCTCACCCCGACCAAGGCCGCGCAGGACGTGCCCGAGCTGCGCACCGACAACCTGAAGGCCGTGGCCGTGTACGGCGACGACCAGATGAACGACGCCCGCATGGCGCTGATGACGGTGCGCGCGGCCGTCGACGCGGGCGCGGTCGTGCTGAACCACGCCGAGGTCACCGGGCTGCGCACCACGCGCGGCCGGGTCACCGGTGCCGAGCTGAAGGACCGGCTCACCGGCGAGGAGTTCGGCGTCAACGCCCGCCTGGTGCTGAACGCGACCGGTCCCTGGGTCGACCACCTGCGCCGGATGGAGGACCCGAACGCGGCCCCCTCCATCCGCCTGTCCAAGGGCGCGCACCTGGTCCTGAAGCGCACCGCCCCCTGGAAGGCGGCGCTGGCCACCCCGATCGACAAGTACCGCATCACGTTCGCCCTTCCCTGGGAGGACATGCTGCTGCTGGGCACCACCGACGAGGTGTACGAGGGCGACCCGGCGGACGTGTCCGTCACCGAGTCGGACATATCCCAGATCCTGGACGAGGCCGCGTTCTCCGTCCGGGACCAGCAGCTCCAGCGGGACCTGATCACCTACTCCTTCGCCGGGCTGCGGGTGCTGCCGGGCGGTCCCGGTGACACCGCCAAGGCGAAGCGGGAGACCGTGGTCACCGAGGGGCCCGGCGGGATGCTCTCGGTGGCGGGCGGCAAGTGGACCACGTTCCGGCACATCGGCCGGACCGTACTGAAGAAGCTGGAGGGGCTGCCGGGGCGCCCGCTCGGCGACGACTTCGAGCCGGTGTCGGAGCTGCCCAAGCGGCTGCCGCTGCCCGGTGTGGCCAACCCGCGCGCGGTCGAGCACCGGCTGCTGGTGGACCACCCCGCGCCCGGTCCGCGCATGGGCGCCGACACCGCCCGCCACCTGGCCACCCACTACGGTTCGCTGGCGTTCGACATCGCCCGCCTGGCCAACGAGCACCCGGAGCTGGCCGAGCGGGTCCACCCGGACGCGCCGGAGATCTGGGCGCAGGTCGTCTGGGCCCGCGACCACGAGTGGGCCGAGACGCCGGACGACGTGCTGCGCCGCCGTACCACGCTCACCATCCGCGGCCTGGCCACGGACGACGTGCGCGCGCGGGTGCGCGAGGTGCTCGACAAGAAGCAGTAGCCGAAGGCGGTGACGGGGCGCCGGGACAGGCGCGCCAAGGGGCGGTTCCGTGCCGGCGGAACCGCCCTTCGCCTGTTTCCGCGCTTCCGCCCGTCCCCGGACACGCCCGCGGGAGCGGGCCCGGCCGCGGGGTGTTCAGGGCCGGGGTTCGGGGCAGTGATCCGTTCAGTCCCTTGCGAGGGGGCTGCGGAGGCTCCCGCAGGACGCCGTAAGGTTGGGTGGTCAGGCGAGAGCATGTCGGAAGGAGGCACTGGGTGATCGAGCTGGAGGGTGTTCCCGAGCTGATCGACCCAGTCATGGTGGCCGCGTTCGAGGGCTGGAACGATGCCGGTGACGCCGCCTCCACGGCGGTCGCGCATCTGGAACGCGAGTGGAAGGGCGAGGTGTTCGCGGCGCTGGACGCCGAGGACTACTACGACTTCCAGGTGAACCGCCCCACGGTCTTCATGGAAGACGGCGTACGGAAGATCACCTGGCCGACGACCCGGCTGTCGGTGGTCCGCGTCGGCGGGGACAAGCCCCGTGACCTGGTGCTGGTGCGCGGCATCGAACCGTCGATGCGCTGGCGCTCGTTCTGCAACGAACTGCTGGGCTTCGCCCACGAACTGGGCGTGGAGCTCGTGGTGATCCTGGGCGCGCTGCTCGGCGACACCCCGCACACCCGCCCGGTCCCGGTCAGCGGGGTCACCTCGGACGGTGACCTGGCGCGCCGGATGAACCTGGAGGAGACCAAGTACGAGGGCCCGACGGGCATCGTCGGGGTGCTCCAGGAGGCGTGCACGCATGCCGGGGTGCCCGCGGTGTCGCTGTGGGCGGCGGTGCCGCACTACGTCTCCCAGCCGCCCAACCCCAAGGCCACGCTGGCGCTGCTGAACCGGCTGGAGGACCTGCTGGACCTGCGCGTTCCGCAGGGCGAGCTGCCCGAGGACGCGCGTGCCTGGCAGACGGGCGTGGACCAGCTGGCGGCCGAGGACAGCGAGGTGGCGGAGTACGTGCAGACGCTGGAGGAGGCCCGCGACACCGCCGAGCTGCCCGAGGCGTCCGGCGAGGCCATCGCGCGCGAGTTCGAACGGTATCTGCGGCGCCGGGACGTCGGCGGGCCCGGCGGGCACGCCACGGCGGACGGTTCGGAGAGCGGGCCGTACCGTCGGGACACGCCGAGCGGTCGCACCCGCCCGCCCAGGCCCCCGAAGCCGGAGGCGCCGGGCGCGCCCGAGGGCGGCGACGATCCGGACGGCTCGGAGGACTGAAACGAGGGGGGGCGGTACCCGGCAGGTACCGCCCCCCTTTCCGTGCGCCGGATCGCTCAGAGAGCCACGCCGAGCAGCGCGTCCACCGTACGGCTGACCAGGCCGGGGGCGCCGGTGTCGGTACCGCCCTCCGCCTCCTGGCGGGCGGCCCAGCGGTCCACGGCCGCGAGCGCGGCGGGCGCGTCCAGGTCGTTCGCCAGGGCCTCGCGGACCTCGTCCACCAGCGCGTCGGCGGACGGGCCGTCCGGGCGGGAGACGGCGGCGCGCCAGCGGCCGAGGCGGTCCACGGCCTCCTGGAGCACCTGGTCCGTCCACTCCCAGTCGGAGCGGTAGTGGTGGGAGTGCAGGGCGAGCCGGATGGCGGCCGGATCGACGCCGTCGCGGCGCAGCGCGGAGACGAAGACGAGGTTGCCCTTCGACTTGGACATCTTCTCGCCGTCCAGGCCGACCATGCCGGCGTGCACGTACGCCTTGGCCATGGGGAACTCGCCGGTGAGCACCTGGGCGTGGGAGGCGCCCATCTCGTGGTGCGGGAAGGCGAGGTCGGAGCCGCCGCCCTGGACGTCGAAGGTCATGCCCAGGTGGTCCAGGGCGATCGCGACGCACTCGATGTGCCAGCCGGGACGGCCCCGGCCGAGCGTCCCGCCGTCCCAGCTCGGCTCGCCCTCGCGGGCCGCGAGCCACAGCATCGGGTCGAGCGGGTTCTTCTTGCCGGGCCGGTCCGGGTCGCCGCCGCGCTCGGCGGACAGCGCGCGCATGGCGGCCGCGTCCAGGCGGGAGACCTGGCCGAAGTGCGGGTCGGCGTCGACGGAGAAGTAGATGTCGCCGTCGAGGTCGTAGGCCGCGCCGAGTTCCCGCAGGCGCTCCACGAGCGGGACGATGCCGGGTATGGCCTCGACGGCGCCTATGTAGTGCTGGGGCGGGAGCATCCTGAGGGCGGTCATGTCCTCGCGGAACAGGGCGGTCTCCTGCACGGCGAGGTCGGCCCAGTCGACGCCGTCACGGGTCGCGCGTTCCAGCAGCGGGTCGTCGACGTCGGTGACGTTCTGGACGTAGTGGACCTGCCGCTTGGTGTCCAGCCATACGCGCTGGACGAGGTCGAACGCGTTGTAGGTCGCCGCGTGACCCATGTGGGTCGCGTCGTACGGCGTGATGCCGCAGACGTAGATCCGGGCGACGGGACCGGGATCGAGGGTGACCGGACCGTCGGTCGCGGTGTCGTGAATCCTCAGGTCGCGGCCCTGACCAGGCAGGGCGGGGACCTCGGAAGCGGGCCAGGCATGCATGTACATGAGCGTAACCGGCCATGAGCTGGGGTTACGAACCGGATCACGCCCAAGGCGGCCGGATGGCCGGATGGGCACTCTTGCGCGGGCCGTCCGGCTGTGCCGCCGCGGTCAGACCGGGGGCCAGGGGATGGCGGGCCAGTCACCGGTGGGTTCGGGGTGGCGGCCGGTGGCGAGCAGGCCGTCGACCCGGGCGCGGGTGGCGTCGATCTCGGCCGGGGTGAGCAGCGGGGCGAGCCTCGCGGCCAGGGCGCCGCCCGCGGCGAGGGTGTCGCGCAGGGAGGCGAGGACCGTGCGGGCGTCGTCGGTGAGGGATTCACCGGCCCAGCCCCACAGCAGGGTGCGCAGCTTGTTCTCGGCGTTGAAGGAGACGCCGTGGTCGATGCCGTAGAGGTGGCCCGCGACGGTGGGCAGGAGGTGACCGCCCTTGCGGTCGGCGTTGTTGATCACGGCGTCCAGCACGGCGAGGCGGCGCAGCCGGTCGTCGTCGGCGTGCACCAGCAGCGCGGTCCGGCCCTCGCCGACCTCGGCGAGGCCGATGGCCTTCCAGCCGGGTCCCGCCTCCTCGCCCTCGGCGAGCGCGAGGAGTTCGGCGTCGGTGCTCACCTCGATCCAGAGCTGGCACATGCCCTCGCCGTAGGGCCCGTCGCGCAGCACGGTCGGCGGGATGAGGTCCCAGCCGGTGGCCTTGGACACCTCGTAGGCGGCGACCTCGCGGCCGGCCAGGGTGCCGTCGGGGAAGTCCCACAGCGGGCGTTCCCCGGCGACCGGCTTGTAGACGCAGGCGGCCTCGCGCCCGTCGAGGGCGACGGTGCAGAACAGGGCGGCGTTGGAGGCGTCCGTGATGCGGCCGCGCACGGTCAGCTCGCCGTGGGCGAGCAGTTCGGCGGCGTCCGCGCCGGTTCCCGTGTCCGCGGGGTTCACGCTCCCCGGCGGTATCCGTTCTGGCGCGGACATACGTGTCCTTCCGGGTCGAGCGGGAGGCTGCACAGCGGGCACGGCGGCCGCCCGGCGTTGACGACGTCCAGGGCGCGCTTGGCGAAGGCCCTGGCCTGCGCGCCGGTGAGCCGGACCCGCAGCATCGGGGGCCCGTTCTCCTCGTCCTGGAGGAGGCGTTCCTCGGCCTCGGCGAGGTCCTCGGCGGTCTCGGCGTCCAGTTCCACCAGGGCCTGGGCCTCGACGACCATGCGCTGTTCCTCGCCGTCCCAGGCCAGGGCCATGGTGCCGACGCGGAACTCCTCCTCGACGGGGCTGTCCAGCGGGCCGGTGTCGGCGATCTCGGCGGGGGCGACGGCGGGCACCGCCGCGTTGCCGCCGCTGCGCCGCACGACCTCGTCGAGAAGTTCGTCCATGCGTTCGGCGAGCGCGGCGACCTGGGCCTTCTCCAGGGCCACGCTGGTCACCCGCGGGCCCGCGGTGGCCTGGAGGAAGAACGTACGGCGTCCGGGCAGCCCGACCGTGCCGGCCACGAAGCGGTCCGGCGGGTCGTAGAGGAACACCTGACGGGACACGTCCTGTCTCCATTGGGTTCGGGATCGTTCGAGCGGTTCAAGCGGTCGGTACGGGTGTGCGGGCACACCGTGCGGCCGACCGCCTCACCCTACTGCGGGCGGCGATCACGGTGCGCCCGCACCGCCCCCGACCGGTGCGTCGTCGTCCGGGGGCGTCTCGCGGGGCGCCAGCGAGGCGAGGTCGCCGGTCTCGCCGAGCCGGACGAGGTAGGGCCGCAGCCGGGTGTAGCGGATCGCGGTGACCGAGCAGGGCTCCACCGAGACGCGCTGGAAGAGGTCGAGGTGGAGGCCGAGGGCGTCGGCGACGATCGACTTGATGATGTCGCCGTGGGAGCACATCAGGTACACGGCCTCGGGGCCGTGCTCGCTCTCCACGCGCGCGTTCCACTCGCGTACGGCGGCGACCGCGCGGGCCTGCATCTCCCGCATGGACTCGCCGCCGGGGAAGGCGGCGGAGGAGGGGTGCGCCTGGACGACCTCCATGAGGGGTTCGTCCTTCAGTTCGGCCAGTTTGCGGCCCGACCAGTCGCCGTAGTGGCACTCCCCGATCCGTTCGTCGGTGCGGGGGGTCAGGCCGGGGCGCGCGTCCAGCAGGGGCCGCACGGTCTCCTGGCAGCGCTGGAGGGGGCTGACGACGATCTCGGCCAGCGGCAGGCCGTCGAGGCGGCCCGGCAGGGCGGCGGCCTGCTCGGTGCCGCGTTCGTCGAGGGCGACGCCGGGGGTCCAGCCGGCGAGGAGTCCCGCGGTGTTGGCGGTGGAACGGCCGTGCCTAACGAGGATCAGGGTGGGCATGCGGCCCAGCGTAGACCGGCGCCGCCGGGTGGTGATCCGGGGCGCTCCATCTGGGACCCGCCGTGCGTGCGGGGCAGCAGGGCGGGAGAATGCACTTCGTGATCTTCGACTGTGCCATCCACCGCGACGGGCACCGGACCCGTGCGGCCGGCGATCCGGCGAAAGCCCTGCGGGAGGCACGTGCGGCCGACGGTGCCTTCGTGTGGATCACGCTGCACGATCCGACGGCGGACGAGTTCGAAGAGGTGCGCAAGGTCTTCGGGCTGCATCCGCTGGCGGTCGAGGACGCCCTGAAGGCCCACCAGCGCCCGAAGCTGGAGACGTACGACGACTCGCTCTTCGTGGTGCTGAAGCCGGTGTTCTACGAGTCGGCGCGCGACACGGTGACCACGGGCGAGGTGATGCTCTTCCTCGGCGACTCCTTCGTGGTGACGGTGCGGCACGGCGAGTCCTCGCCCCTTCCGGAGGTGCGGCGGCGGCTGGAGGAGGACCCGGACAAGCTGCGGCACGGGCCGACCTCGGTGCTGTACGCCCTCGCGGACGCCACGGTGGACCAGTACCTGGAGGTCGCGACCGAGCTGGGGACGGACCTGGACGAGCTGGAGGCGGAGGTGTTCTCCCCCTCCGACGCCGGGTCGCGGGACACCGCCTCGAGGATCTACCTGTTCAAGCGGCAGGTGCTGGAGTTCCGCCGGGCGACGGTGCCGCTGGCGGTGCCGATGGACCGGCTCGCGGGGATGGGCCGGTCCACGGCCCCGGTGCCGTTCGTGGAGGCCTCGGCGCGGCCGTTCTTCCGGGACGTCAACGACCACCTGACCCGCGTCAACGAGTCGGTGGAGGGCCTGGACCGGCTGGTGTCCGACATCCTCTCGGCGCATCTGGCGCAGATGGGGGTGCGGCAGAACGACGACATGCGCAAGATCTCGTCCTGGGCGGCGATGGCCGCGATCCCGACGCTGATAGCGGGCGTCTACGGCATGAACTTCGAGCACATGCCGGAGCTGCACTGGCTGTGGGGCTACCCCACCGTGGTCGCCGTGATGGTGGCATTGGAACTGCTGCTGTACCGGAACTTCAAGCGACGCGGCTGGCTGTAGGGGTCAGGCGAACTCGGTGGCCCTCGGGGCGGGTCCGCCGAGGGCGTCGCGCCGCTCGGGCATCTCCAGGGTGACCATGCGGCGCCAGCCGAAGGCCCGCTCCCAGGCGTACTGGGCGTGGATGCCGGCCGCCAGGAGCGCGTTCCGTGCGGCGGACCAGTGCAGGATGCGGCCCATGCGGGCCATGACGGCGAGGCTGACGTCCCGGTGGACCCGGATCTCCGCGAGCGCGCTCTCCCGCAGGACGCGCTGGATGGTCCGGCCGTGGCCCCGGTACGCCAGGCGCAGGAGCTCCTCGTGGCAGTAGGCCAGGTGGTTGTCCTCGTCGTGGGAGATCATGCGCACCGCGCGGCCGAGGTCGGGGTGGTCGCCGAAGTGCCCGAGCAGCATCCGCATCTGCTCGGAGGCACGCTGCTCGGTGACCCGGCTGTGCGCGAGGTAGGTGACGACGTCCTGCTCGGTCAGCGGCCGGTCGGCCTTGAGCCTGTCGTGGGCGAGGCCGATGCCGCCTCGTTCGAGGAGCATCGTGTAGTCGGTGTCCGGAGGTACCTCCACCGGCTCCAGGCCGCGTTTGCGCAGCAGGGCCTCGAAGATGCGGCCGTGCTTGTCCTCGTCGGCGCCGTGCCGGGCGATCCGGGGAGCGAGCCCGCGCGCGCTCTCGGGGACCAGGGCGGCGATCCTGCCGTTCTCCCAGCCGCCCTGGGACTCGCCGCCGGCTGCGATGGAGCAGAAGAGCCGGAAGGACGCGTCGTCGTCGAGGATCTCCTGGAACAGGCTCTTGGCCGAAAGCATCGCGGGCCCCTCTCTGCACGATTCCGCAGAGAAGCAGTCAAATGCGGGCCGAGGGGGCGCGCAACAGGAGGCCGTCCGCGCTGCGCCGAAGGAGGGACGGGCGGGGGCGTAACCCTGTCCGGCCCGGCGCGTTGTTCCTCGTGACGGCCGTGGCGGGGATGACCCCCGAGCCCCCACCACGGCCGCGAACCTCTCTCCCGGCCGCCGTCAGGCGAGGCCGGCGCGCTCCAGGGCCTCGGCACCGCCACGCAGGGCCGCGAGCCGCTCGTCCAGGGTGAAACCGGCCGGGGCGAGCGTGAGGGTGGTGACGCCGGCCGCCGCGTAGGCGGCCATCCGGTCGGCGATGCGGTCCACCGAGCCGAGCAGCGTGGTCTTGTCGATGAGGTCGTGCGGGACGGCGGCCGCGGCGCCCTCCTTGTCACCGGCCAGGTACTTGTCCTGGATCTCGGCGGCCTCCTTCTCGTACCCCATGCGCTGTGCGAGCCGGTTGTAGAAGTTCTGCTTGCGGCTGCCCATGCCGCCCACGTAGAGCGCGGTGTAGGGGCGGAAGGTGTCCGCGAGCCGGGCCACGTCGGCGTCCTCGCCGAGCGCGAGCGGCACGGTGGGGCAGATGTCGAAGCCGTCGAGGGTCCGTCCGGCCTTCTCGCGGCCCGCGCGCAGATGGGAGACGGCGGTGTCCTCCAGGTGTTCGGCGGAGGGGAAGATCAGCAGGGCGCCGTCGGCGATCTCGCCGGTCTGCTCCAGGTTCTTCGGGCCGATGGCGGCGACGTAGAGCGGGATGTGCTCGCGCTGCGGGTGCACGGTCAGCTTGAGCGGCTTGCCGGGGCCGCCGGGCAGCGGCAGCGTCCAGTGCTCGCCCTCGTACGACAGGCGGTCGCGGGTCATCGCCTTGCGGACGATGTCCACGTACTCGCGGGTGCGGGCGAGCGGCTTGTCGAACTTGACGCCGTACCAGCCCTCCGAGACCTGGGGGCCGGAGACGCCGAGGCCGAGGCGGAAGCGGCCGCCGGACAGGGAGTCCAGGGTCGCCGCGGTCATCGCCGTCATGGCGGGCTGGCGGGCCGGGATCTGGAAGATCGCCGAGCCCACGTCGATCCGCTCCGTCTGCGCGGCGACCCAGGCGAGCACCGTGGCGGCATCCGAGCCGTACGCCTCGGCGGCCCAGCAGACGCTGTAGCCGAGCCGGTCGGCCTCCTGCGCCACGGCGAGGTTGTCCCCGTCCATCCCGGCGCCCCAGTAGCCGAGGTTGATCCCGAGCTGCATGCCGATCCCCTTACTCGCAAGTAACGTATCCGCGGCCGACCTTAGCGAGCCTTTCCCGCGCGGCCCACCCCCTGGCTGCGGTGTTCCGGGGTTTCACGGGCCCGGTCCCGTTGTCCACAGGCAACCCGCGGCAGCAGCTCTGGCCAGTAATCTCGCGCACATGGAGCAGAGGCATCTCGGCCGTACCGGCCTGCGCGTGTCCCGGATCGGACTCGGCACCCTCACCTGGGGCCGGGACACCGAGGAGCATGACGCCGCGGACATGCTGAAGGCGTTCTGGGAGGCGGGCGGCACCCTCGTCGACACCGCCGACGTCTACGGCGACGGGGCTGCCGAGTACCTGCTCGGGCGGCTGACGGACTCCCTGGTGCCCCGCGAGGACCTGGTGATCTCCACCAAGGCGGGCAGTGTGCCCGACCCGGACCGCCCGGCCGACGGCTCCCGGGGGCACCTCCTCGCCTCCCTCGACGCCTCGCTGGAGCGGCTGGGCACCGATCACGTCGACCTGTGGCACATCCACTGCCACGACCCCGCCACACCGCTGGAGGAGACGCTCCAGGCACTCGACCTCGCGGTCAGCAGCGGGCGCGCGCGGTACGCGGGGGTGTCCAACTTCTGCGGCTGGCAGCTGGCCAAGGCCGCCACCTGGCAGCTCGCCGCGCCGGGCGTCCGCACCCGGCTGGCCGGGACCCAGCTCGAGTACTCCCTCCTCCAGCGGGGCGCCGAGCGCGAGGTGCTCCCCGCCGCGCTGGACCTCGGTGTCGGCCTGCTGCCCTCCTCCCCGCTGGGCCGCGGGGTCCTGACGGGCAAGTACCGGGGCGGAGTGCCGTCCGACTCGCGCGGGGCCTTCGAACACATGGCGCCCTTCGTCGAGCCGTATCTCGACGACACCGCGAGCCGGATCGTGGACGCGGTCACGACGGCCGCCGACGGACTCGCCGTCACCCCGCTCCAGGTCGCCCTCGCCTGGGTCCGGGACAGGCCCGGCGTCGCCGCCCCGATCGTCGGCGCGCGCAACGCACGGCAGCTCGCGGCGGCGTTGTCGGTGGAGGCGCTTAGTCTTCCTGACGAGATCTGCCGGGCGCTGGACGACGTGTCGGCCCCGGTGCACCGCTATCCCGATCACGACTGGAGCACCCTGTGACCACGGAGCAGACGCCCGCCGGCGACCCGGAAGGGCCCCCCACACCGGCCGAGGGCACCTCCGGCGGAGCGACGGAAACCGGGACGGGGGTTGCCGAGGCCGCGGGGGCCGAGGGCGGGGACGACGGTGCCGTGGCGGCCGGAGGCGGTGAGGAACCGGGTGACCGGGCGGCCGGCGCGTCGCCCGCCGAGGGCGCGGCCGCGCCCTCGGAGGCCGAGGCCGAGTTGGCCGCTCAGCGGGTCGAGCGGGAGCGCATCGCCCGGCGGAGGGCGGAGCGGCAGGGGCCCGTGGACAGCGGGGGGAAGCTGAGCGGGAAGGCGGCCGATCTGCTGGCCGCCGTGCGGGCGGTGGAGAGCGGGGAGAAGGCGGCTTCGCCGGGTCTCGCAAAGGCCCCGCCCGCTCCTCGGCGTCCCGCGCCGGAGCCGGTGCGGCGGCCCGAGCCCGCCCCGGCGGCGGCCGCGCCGGATGCGCGGGCCGTCGGAGCCGTGCGGGCGGTGCTCGGCGAGGGCGGGGCGCCGGAGGCGCTGGCTGCGCCGGTGGCGACCGTGCTGGGGGACGGTGCCGAGGACGCGCTCCGTGCCGATCCGTGGCAGTTGCTGCGGGTCGCGGGGGTGCGGCCGGAGCAGGCGGACGGGTTCGCGCGGGCCCTGCTGGGCGCCGAGTGCGGTCCGGACGACGAGCGGCGCGGACGGGCGCTGACGGTGTGGCTGCTGGAGCAGGCCGCCGTCGCCGGGCACACCGCCCTCGACCTCCCGGCGCTCACCGAGGCTCTCGGCAGGCGGGGAGTGCCGGACCCGGACGAGGCCGTGCAGAGCGCGCTCGCGGAGGGCGACGCCCTGGTCTTCCAGGACGCCCTGGAGGAGCCCGGAGCGCGGCCGGCGGACGGGGAGGACGGGGAAGATGTCCCGGTCCGCGTCCTGGCCGGCCTGGAGCGGCACGCCCTCGCCGAGGAGAGCCTCGCGGACGCGCTGGCCCGGCTGGTCAACTCGGTGCCCGAGGAGACCGAGGAGCCCTGGGAGGCGGCCGTGGCGGCGCTGTCCAGGGGCGCGGCGGACCTCGCCCGCCAGGTCGCCGTACACGGCCTGGTGCTGCACACCGGTGGGGAGGCGGCCCGCGCCGAACCCGCCGAGCTGCTCGGCGCCGCCCGCGCGGCGGGCCTGCGCGCGTTCGCTGTCTGCCACACGCCCGACGGCGCCCGGCGCTTCGCCGCGCACCTGGGCGGGGAACCCGGTGACGCCGTGGGTACGGTCGCGGGCCTTCTGTCCGGCGCGTCGGGTCCCGGACGGGACGCCGAGGGCGCGCTGGACCTGGACCTGCTGGTCGTGCTGGACGCACCCCAGCTGGACGTGGAGGCCGCCGCGATGCTGGCCGAGTCGCTGCCCGACGGCGCGCGTCTCGTGCTCAGCGGCGACCCGGCGGTGCTGTGGTCGGCGGGTCCGGGCCGGGTCTTCGCGGACCTGCTGGCCGTCCCCGCCTGCCCGCAGGTCGCCTCCCGCGTCCCCGACCCGGGTCCGCTCGGCGAGCTCGTGTCGGGCGTCGGCGTGGGCGAACTGGTCCAGGTCGAGGCGCCCGGCAAGGAGATCGTGATCGTCCCGGTCCGGGACGCGGGCGAGGCGGTGCACCGCACGGTGCAGCTGGTCGCGGACTCGGTGCCCCGCGCCTTCGGGGTCCCGCCCGAGGAAACGGTGGTGATCACGCCGGGCCACGGCGGAGCCGCCGGCACGCGCGCCCTCAACACGGTCCTGAAGGAGCGGCTGAACCCCGGCCCCGGCCGCTTCGGCGGCTTCGACCCCGGCGACCGCGTCGTGCACTCCCCCGCGCCGGGCCGTACGGTGCCGGGTCGCGTGATCCGCGCGGACGCGGAGGGGCTGCACCTGGAGTGCGCGGGCGCCTCCGTCGTCGTCCCCCGGGAGCTGGTGGAGAGCCGGGTCAGGCACGGCTGGGCACTGACCGCGCACCAGGCCGTCGGCGGCCGCTGGCCCGCCGCCGTGGTGGTGCTGCCGGGCGACGCGGCGGACGTGCTGACCAGGCCGTGGGTGTACACCGCGTTCGGCCGGGCGGAACGGCATCTTTCCGTGGTGCATGGCGTGGAGCAGGCACTGCCGAGGGCGGTCGCGGAGGGCGTGGCCAAGCCGCGTACGACCCGGCTGCGGACGCTGCTGCGCGTGCAGCTACCCCCGGCGGGCTGAGCGAGGGGAACACGGCGGGGCCCGTACCGGAGTGCTCCGGTACGGGCCCCGCCGTGCTTTCACCGGTCGCGGTCGAGCGGCTCCAGCTCGTCGTCGGAGAGCGCGTCCAGGGCCGTGCCCGGCTCGTCGGCGTCGTCGCCGTCGTCCTCGCGGTCGAAGACCGCGCTGACGTCGAACCGGCAGATCACCTGCTGCGGGTCGGCGTCGTCGAACGGGGCCTCCAGCCATTCGCCGGGCTCGGCCGCCTCCTCCGCCGCGGTCACCCAGAGCGTGGAGTCGCCCTCCGCCAGGCCGAACTCCCGGTGCCGGGACGCGATCTCGTCCGGCTCGAACTCGCCGAACAGGATGCCCAGGGCGCCGGGGACCGTGTTCGCGGTGTCGTCCTCGGTGAGGGCGTCCTCGAACTCGGCCGCCTCCACCCGCTGGGCCTGGGCCAGCAGCCGCTGCGGCTCGGCGACGGTGTAGTCGCGCCGGATCAGGACGCTGACGGCGTGGGGCTCGTCGGGGCCCGTGTACGGCGGCAGCGAGTCGTCGGCTCCGGGGATCTCGAAGGGGGTGACCTCGTCGTAGCGGTCGTAGAGCAGCTCGTCGTACACCTCACCGGCCGCCGCAAGCTGATTGAACGCCTCGTGGACGGCCGGGTCGTCGTCACCTGTCCTGCGTTCGACGGCCGCCAGGTGGCGGTCGAGAGCGGTCTTGACCGCCTCGGCGGCGGCGCGTACCTCGGCAGCGGTGGGCTGCGCAGCATCAGACATAGTGCAGACGCTATCCGTACCGGGCACCAGCCCGCACAATAGATGCGATGGCGGAATACGAATTCATCGACGTGTACGTCCCCCGCGGGGTGTCCCGCAAGGAGGCGACGCGTCTACTCACGGACCATGCCGAGTACGGACACTGGGAGTTGGACCGGCTGAGCCTCATGCGCGACGGCAGCCGCAGGGTGCGGCTGCGCCGGCGGATCATCCGCCAGGTGCGGGCCACGTGGTGAGGGTCAGGACCTGATCGGAGCGGGCCCCGCCGTCCTGCGGCAGGGGCCCGCTCCGTCGTGGGGGTGCCCGTCGGATCAACCCGCGCTGCGCGCCTTGCGGTAGAGGACCGCGCCCGCGAGGATCGCGCCCGCGCCGGCCGGCAGGGCCAGGCCGAGGGGCAGGTCGCCGCCGGTGTGCGCGAGCCGGCCGCCCGCGGCGTGGCTCGCTCCCCCGTGGTGGCCGGCCTGGGATGCCCCCTGCGGGGTGTGGCCTCCGCCGGTGGACGGGGTGGTCGGCGTCGCGGGGGTGGCGGGCGTGCCGGGGGCACCGGGGTTGCCCGGCTGACCGGGAGTGCCCGGAGTACCGGGGTTTCCGGGAGTACCCGGGGTACCGGGATTACCGGGCTGGCCGGGGTGGTGTCCCTGGTGTCCGGGCGGGCAGTCCCCGTGGTGACCCGGGTGACCCGGCGTCCCCGGATTGCCGGGCCGGCCCGGCGGCGTACCGTCCCCCGGCCCGTGTCCGTCGTTCCCGCACCGATCGCCTCCGGCGGGATTCGCCAGGCCGATCACATCGACGCTGTTCCCGCACAGGTCGACCGGCACGTCCACCGGCACCCGCACGGTGTTCCCGGAGCCGACCCCGGGTGAGTCGCTGGTGTGGGCGCCCGCGTGCGCGCCCCCCGACGCACCGCGCGCCCCGTTGCCGCAGGCGTCGCCGACGGCCGGATCGAGCAGTCCCACCACGTCGACGGTGCTGCCGCAGGCGTTCACCGGTACGTGGACCGGGACCTGCACGGTGTTGCCGGACAGCACGCCGGGCGAGCGGGCGGCGGAGCCGGCCGCGCCCGCGTCGGCGTGCGCGTATCCACTGGCGGCGGCGATCACTCCGGTCGCGGCCGCCATCGTCATCAGGCCCTTACGGGTGCCCTGTCGCATGTTCTGAATCCCCCCTGGGATGTCCTGCTTCGACTGGGTGCGGAACCGGTCGGCCCCGGAGCGCGGGAATCACGCTTCCGGGGCCGACGGTTCGCTGAAGACGCCTTGTGAGACGGCTGACGTCAGTCGTTGACGCAGGTGTTGCCGAAGGCGGGGTTCAGGAGCCCGATCACGTTGACCGTGTTGCCGCAGACGTTCACCGGAACGTGGACCGGCACCTGGACGACGTTGCCGGACAGGACGCCCGGCGAACCCACGGCGGCACCGCTGGCACCGGCGTCGGCGGCGGCAATGCCCGCGCCCGCGAGAACCAGTCCACCGGTGGCGACCGCGGCAGCGACGACCTTCTTGATCATTATTCCTCCTAGTTGGAAACGCGGCCCCAAGGTGCGGGGCCACATCACGAGTAACGAGGAGTGAGTAATCGGGCTACGAGCTTATCGTCGCATTCACTCTTCTCAGTCGATCTGGTACGCCTGCCCGATTACCCGTGGCGGAGCCCGTCAGGAGGCGTCGATGAACCGGTCGAGCACCCGCACGCCGAACTGGAGCCCGTCCACCGGCACCCGCTCGTCCACGCCGTGGAACATCCCGGCGAAGTCCAGCTCGGGCGGCAGCTTGAGCGGCGCGAAGCCGAAGCCGCGGATGCCCAGGTCGTCGAACGACTTGGCGTCCGTGCCGCCGGAGAGCATGTAAGGCACCGCACGCGCGATCGGGTCCTCGGCCAGCAGTGCGGACTGCATGGCCTCCACGAGGGCACCGTCGAAGCTGGTTTCGACGGCCTTGTCCGCATGGACGTCCGAGCGGCGCACGTTCGGGCCCAGCAGCCGGTCGAGGTCGCTGAGGAACTCCTCCTCGTGGCCCGGCAGGAAGCGGCCGTCGATGTGCGCGGTGGCCTCGCCCGGGATGACGTTGACCTTGTAACCGGCATTCAGCTGGGTCGGGTTGGCGGTGTTGCCGAGGGTGGCGCCGATCAGCTTGGCGATGCCGCCCAGCTTGGCGAGGGTCGGCTCCATGTCCTCGGGGTCGAGTTCGGTGCCGAGCGCGTCGCCGAGTTCGTCCAGGAAGGCGCGGGTGGTCTTGGTCACCCGTACCGGGAACTTGTGGCGGCCGACGCGGGCGACCGCCTCGGACAGCTCGGTGATGGCGTTGTCGCGGTGGATCATGGAACCGTGTCCGGCGGTGCCGGCCACGGTCAGCTTCATCCAGTGCATGCCCTTCTCGGCAGTCTGGATCAGATAGAGCCGCCGCTTCTCGTTCACCGTGAAGGAGAACCCGCCGACCTCGCTGATCGCCTCGGTGACGCCCTCGAACAGCTCGGGGTGGTTGTCGACCAGATGGCGGGCGCCGTAGGTGCCGCCGGCCTCCTCGTCGGCGAGGAAGGCGACGACGATGTCGCGCGGGGGCTTGCGCCCGCTGCGCAGCCGGTCGCGGACGACCGCGAGGGTCATCGCGTCCATGTCCTTCATGTCGACGGCCCCGCGCCCCCACACGCATCCGTCGGCGACCTCGCCCGAGAAGGGGTCGTGGGTCCAGTCGTCCGCATTGGCCGGTACGACGTCCAGGTGGCCGTGGATCAGCAGGGCCGGCCGGGACGGGTCCTCGCCCTCGATGCGGGCGACCGTGGACGCGCGTCCGGGATGCGACTCGAAGATCTTCGGCTCCAGGCCGACCTCGGCGAGCTTCCCGGCGACGTACTCGGCGGCGGCCCGCTCACCGGGGCCGGAGTGGTCGCCGTAGTTGCTGGTGTCGAACCGGATCAGCTCGCGGCAGAGGTCCACTACCTCGTCCTCACCGGTGACGCCCTTGGCCGTGTCCGTCTCGCTCACGCTGCTTCCTCCCGCTGTCACTGCTGGTGGGTCACCCCCATCCTCCCCCCGCCCGGCCCGTTCGCGTCCACCCCGCCACACGGCGTTCGCACGGCGGGGGCCGGGGCCGGGGGGTGATCGGACACCCCCGAAAGCCTGGTAATGTTTCCTTCGTCGCCGCGGGGAACACCTCGCACGACAGACACCTTGTCCGGGTGGCGGAATGGCAGACGCGCTAGCTTGAGGTGCTAGTGCCCTTTATCGGGCGTGGGGGTTCAAGTCCCCCCTCGGACACAACCGGAGGACCCCTGTGGATCAGGGGTCCTTCTGCTTTTCCGGGGTCCGGGCGCGTTCGGGCACAATGGCGCGCATGGCCCGTCGCACCCCTCGTACGCCTTCCCCCGCCGCCGCTTCCGCCGCCTGCCCCTGCGGGCTTCCGGGGAACTACGCCGACTGCTGCGGGCGGTTCCACGCGGGGGGCGCCGCCGCCCCAAGTGCGGAGGCGCTGATGCGGTCGCGCTACAGCGCGTTCGTGGTGGGGGACGTGGAGTACCTGGTGCGGACCTGGCACCCGCGCACGCGGCCCGAGCGGCTCGATCTCGACCCCGGAACGCGGTGGACGGGGCTGGAGATCCTGGAGACCGGGGGCGGGTCAGCCTTCCACTCCGCCGGGACCGTGACGTTCCGGGCCTCCTACCGGGGCGGTTCGCTGCACGAGCGGAGCCGGTTCGAGCGGGTGGACGGGGCGTGGGTGTACGTCGACGGGGAGTTCCTCGGCTGAGACCGGCCGTCACGGCACCAGGATGTCGAGTTCCTGAAGCGCACCCACGGTGATCTCCCTGGTCAGCTCCTCGGCGCGGGCACTGTCGCCGGCGTGGACGGCCTCGGCGACGCGGACGTGCAGGGTGACGGCCGGCGGGTCGGGGTCGGCGAACATCACGTCGTGATGGGTGCGGCCCGCGAGGACCTCGGCGACGACGTCCCCGAGGCGGGCGAACATCTCGTTGCCGGACGCCGTGAGGATGATCCGGTGGAAGGCGATGTCGTGGATCAGGTACTGGTCCAGCTTGTGGCCGCGTGAGTTGGCGACCATCCCGAGGGCGCACTCGGTGAGTTCCGCGCACTGTTCGGCGGTGGCGTTGCGGGCGGTGAGGCCGGCCGCGACGGGCTCGATCGCGGAGCGCAGCACGGTCAGCGAGCGCAGTTGGTGCGGGCGGTCCGCGCCCGCGAGGCGCCAGCGGATGACCTGCGGATCGTAGACGTTCCACTCGTGCTTGGGGCGGACCGTGACGCCGACGCGGCGGCGGGAGGCGACCAGGTGCATGGACTCCAGCACACGCACCGCCTCGCGCATGACGGACCGGGAGACGTCGAAACGCTGAGCGAGTTCGTCGGTGCGCAGCACGCTGCCCGGCGGATACTCGCCCGCCGTGATCGCGGGGCCGAGGGTGTCCAGTACGCGGCCGTGCAGCCCCCGGCCCGGTGTGCTCATGAACTCAGCGTACGGCCTGGATCACCGTCACAAAAAGTCAGACTTATATGTCACAGCCACTTGAATTTGTCGTACCTAATGGGTTTCAGTACATCGACGCCGGAGTACGGCGTCGATGTCGAAGAAGACAGCGAGGCAGTCATGCGCACCCCCCAGGTCGTCGTCGTGATGGGCGTCGCCGGGACGGGCAAGACCACGATCGGTCCTTTGCTCGCCGCCCGGCTGGGCGTCCCGTACGCCGAGGGCGACGACTTCCACCCGCAGGCCAACATCGACAAGATGACGGCGGGCACCCCCCTGGAGGACGCCGACCGGTGGCCGTGGCTCGATGCCATCGGGCGCTGGGCGCACGGCCGGGCGGGTCTCGGCGGAGTGGTGAGCAGCTCGGCGCTGAAGCGGTCGTACCGCGACCGGCTGCGGGCCGAGGCCCCCGGTGTGGTGTTCGTGCACCTGACCGGCAGCCGTGAGCTGATCGAAAGCCGGATGTCCCGGCGCCAGGGTCACTTCATGCCGACCGCGCTGCTGGACTCGCAGTTCGCCACGCTCCAGCCGCTCCAGGCGGACGAGGCGGGTGTCGCCGTCGACGTCAGCGGGTCCCCCGAGGAGATCACCGAGCGGGCGGCCGAGGCTCTGGCCGCGTACTCCGCCGCGTAGTCCCCCTCCGCGCGACCGCACCAACCGCAGTACCTCTTGTCCCCACCCCCCTCATGTCCCCCGAATCCCCGTAACCGCAAGGGAATCCCGTGACCAGACTCAGCGTCGAGATGCTGGCAGCGGACACCGTCCAGCCGATCACCTCGGCAGGCCACGCCCAGCTGGGCAT
Source organism: Streptomyces sp. NPDC001781 (assembly GCF_053596035.1). Taxonomy (NCBI): domain Bacteria; kingdom Bacillati; phylum Actinomycetota; class Actinomycetes; order Kitasatosporales; family Streptomycetaceae; genus Streptomyces; species Streptomyces sp. NPDC001781. The sequence continues at coordinate 36,632 of NZ_JBSFFI010000020.1, forward strand.
AGCCGTCCTGGCGGGCATCGCCGTCATTGTTTTTCTCATCACCAAGTTCAAGCTCCACGCCTTCCTGGCCCTGACCATCGGTTCGCTGGTGCTCGGAGCGGTGGCCGGCGCCCCGCTCGACAAGGCGATCGTGAGCTTCACGACCGGCCTGGGCAGCACGGTCGCCGGTGTCGGTGTGCTGATCGCGCTGGGCGCGATCCTCGGCAAGCTGCTCGCCGACTCCGGCGGCGCCGACCAGATCGTCGACACGATCCTCGCCAAGGCGGGGGGCCGTGCGATGCCGTGGGCCATGGTGCTCATCGCGTCCGTGATCGGTCTGCCGCTGTTCTTCGAGGTCGGCATCGTGCTGCTGATCCCGGTCGTGCTGATGGTCGCCCGGCGCGGCAACTACTCCCTGATGCGCATCGGCATTCCGGCGCTGGCCGGTCTGTCCGTGATGCACGGCCTGATCCCGCCGCACCCCGGCCCGCTGGTCGCCATCGACGCGGTCAAGGCCAACCTGGGTGTCACGCTGGCCCTCGGCATCGTGGTCGCCGTCCCGACCGTGATCATCGCCGGTCCGCTGTTCTCCAAGGTCGCCGCCCGCTGGGTGGACGTCCAGGCGCCGGACCGGATGATCCCGGAGCGCGCCTCGAAGAACCTGGAGCGCCGCCCCGGCTTCGGCGCCACGCTGGCCACCGTGCTGCTGCCGGTCGTGCTGATGCTGGCCAAGGCCCTGGTGGACATCGTCATCGACGACCCGGCCGACATGACCCAGCGGGTCTTCGACGTGGTCGGCTCCCCGCTGATCGCGCTGCTCGCCGCGGTGCTCGTCGGCTTCGTCACGCTGGGCCGCCCCGCGGGCTTCACCAAGGGCCGGCTGCAGCAGACCGTCGAGAAGGGCCTGATGCCGATCGCGGGCATCCTGCTGATCGTCGGCGCGGGCGGTGGCTTCAAGCAGACGCTGATCGACTGCGGTGTGGGCCAGATGATCCTGGAGATCTCCAAGGACTGGTCTATCCCGGCACTGCTGCTGGCCTGGCTGATCGCCGTGGCGATCCGGCTCGCGACCGGCTCCGCCACGGTGGCGACGGTCTCGGCGGCCGGTCTGGTCGCGCCGCTCGCGGCCGACATGTCGACCACGCACACGGCCCTGCTGGTGCTGGCCATCGGTGCCGGTTCGCTCTTCTTCAGCCATGTCAACGACGCCGGCTTCTGGCTGGTGAAGGAGTACTTCGGCCTGAGCGTCGGCCAGACGGTGAAGACGTGGTCGGTGATGGAGACCATCATCTCGGTGGTCGCGGGCGGCCTGGTCCTGCTGCTGTCACTGGTCGTCTAGGGTCTTCCGTTCGGATCAGGCCGGGTCAGTGAGCGGGGTCCGGTGCTGTGCCTCGAGGCGGAGGAGGGCGTCATGGCGGAGCCGTGGCAACCTCCAACGCGGCGAGGGGCGGCACCGGACCCCGCGACGGCATGATCCGAACGAGAGACCCCAGGAGCGGTACGGCGATGACCGCGCGCCCCGTCTGGCGCGCACGGCGATGGCCGCCGGGAGCGCCGGGGCCGAGGAGCAGGTGGGCCGGCCGGACGTCCTGGTCGACAACGGGGCGGTGCGACCGCGGGCGTCTCTGCCGGAGTTCACCGGCTCCGGCCGGCACCGCTTCCTCGGCACGGATCTCACCGGCGCGTCCTCACCGGCCGCGAGACCGGCCGGCGGATGACCGAGCGCGGGGGCGGCACGATCGTGAACGTGTGCTCGCCGCAGAGCGAGGTGGTCCGCCCCGGGGGCTGCCGTTCCCGGTCTCCCCCGCCGGCTTCGTCACCGGCCGGGTGCTCCACGTCGACGACGGCAGGACGAGCGTGCGCCGAGCCCGCGGGCTCAGGGGCGCCACAGCGGGTGTTCCCGCTTGGCCCACTCCCGGCTCACGGTGCCGGTGCGCAGTCCCCGCCGCGCCTCGGGGTCGCCGAGGGCCTTGCCGATGTGTCCCACGAGGACCACGCCCACGGTGAGGGCCAGCCAGTCGTGGACGAAGGTGGCCGAGGTGCGCCACAGCAGCGGGGTGAGGTGGGTGAACCACATCATCAGGCCGGTGCCGAGCATCACCAGGACGGCCCCGGCGATCCAGGCCGTGTAGATCTTCTGCCCCGCGTTGAACTTGCCAGCGGGGCGCTCCGAGTACCGCCGGTCCCGGCGCAGTGCGGCGCGCAGCCAGCGCCGGTCGTGCGGGCCGAAGCGGTTGAGCGCGCCCAGGTCGGCGCGGAACGCCCGGGAGACCAGGCCCAGCAGCACCGGCACCGGCAGTGCGAGCCCGGCCCACTCGTGGACGCGTACGACGAGTTCACGGCGGCCGACCAGGACGGCGAGCTGGGGCACGTAGAGGCAGGCGGCGGTGGCCACGCAGACGGCCATGAGGGCGGCGGCCGTGCGGTGGACCCAGCGTTCGGCGGGGGTGAAGCGGTGCACGCGGGCACTCGGCGGGGCCGGGGTGTCAGCTCGTAGGGTCATCCGTCCGTCCGTTCGAGCGGCCGACCCAGGCGTCGACGTCGTAGCCGAGTCTCTCCCAGTAACCGGGCTGGACATGGTCGCCGACGGTGATGCCGGAGAGCCATTTGGCGGACTTGTAGAAGTACATCGGAGCGACGTAGAGGCGGACGGGGCCGCCGTGGTCGTGGCCGATGTCCTTGCCCTGCATGCGCAGCGCCACCAGGACGTCGGGACGGCGGGCCTGGTCGAGGGTGAGGCTCTCGGTGTAGGTGCCGTCGAAGCAGGTGAAGCGGACGGCCCTGGCGGTGGGGCGGACGCCGGCCGCGTCCAGCAGGGCGCTCAGGCGGACGCCCTCGAAGGGGGTGGCGGGCACACGCCAGCCGGTGACGCACTGGACGTCCCTGGTCAGCCGGGTGCGGGGCAGGTCGCGCAGGTCGGCCAGGGTGTAGGCACGTGGGTGGTCCACCAGGCCGTCGACGGTGAGCCGGTAGTCGGCGGGGCCCTTGCGCGGGACGGAGGCGGCGACGGAGTAGTAGCGGAAACCGCCCCCGTTGGGCAGCAGACCGCTCAGGCCGGTGGGGTCCTGGCCGGAGAGGGCGCCGAGCGCGCTCTCGGCGCCGCGTTGCAGCCAGGGCGCGGTGGCGACACCGAGCGCGCCCAGGCCGAGGGTCCCGAGGAACAGGCGGCGGCCGATGGGCTTGCCGTGCGCGTCGGGGTCCTCGGCGGGATCGGGGGTGTGCCGGTCCGGTTCGGGGGTCACGTCGTCATTCGAGCACGGGTGGGGGCGTCGGGGCCAGTGCCGGCGGGGGATCGACCGCGGCGGTCAGCCGGTGGCCAGGGCGTGGGCGCGGGCCTGGTGGAAGGCGGCCGAGGGGTCCTGGCCGGTGTAGGACCAGGGGGCGCGGGTGGCGTGCGGGCCGATGCGGTGGAAGAGGACGGCGGCCTCTGCGGGGCGCCCGGCGGCGGACATGGCGAAGGCCAGGTGGTTGAGGTCGAGGTGGCGTCGGGGGTGCTCGTCGTGCTCCCACTCCAGCCACCAGTCGAAGGCGGCCCGCAGCACCCGCCGGGCGCGGGGGCCGGACCAGTGGGCGCAGGGGGCCGGGCCGGGGACGGCGGGGGCGAGACCGGCGGCGGCGAGGACGCGGTGGCGCTCGGCGTACGCGACGACCGGGAGGACGGCGAGCGGGGAGTCGGCGGGGGCCTCGGCGGCGGCGCGCTCGGCCGTGTCGTACGCCTCGTGGGACTCGGGGCCGCCGGGCGGGCGTTCGGCGAGGCCGGCGACGAGCAGGTGGTGGCCGTGGTGGTGCTCGGGGTGGCGGGCGCGCAGTTCCTTGAAGGCGGCGGTGAGTTCCGCCTCGGGGCCGGTGCCGCGGGCCAGCAGGAGCAGCCCGAGCCAGGGCGTGGGGTCGGCGGGCGCCAGGCCGGCGGCGGTGCGGCAGGCGTCGCGGGCGTGCTCGGGGTCCGCCTCGCCGCGCAGCGCACGGTGGACCAGGGCCAGGGCGAGCAAGGTGGCCGCGTCGGCGGAGTCGGGTTCGGTGAGCAGCCACTGCCCGGCCCGGCCGTGGGCGCCGGGCTCGGCGGCGAGCACGGTGACGCGGTGGCCCCGGCGGTCCCATTCGTCACCGGTGTGCAGCAGCAGGGAGCGGGCGGACTGCCAGCGGCCCTCGGCCAGGGCGGCGCGCGCGGCGAGGAGTTCGGCGTCGCCGAGAGCGGCGTCGAAGGTGCCGGAGTGCTCCGGGGCGGTGCCGCCGGGCGGGTCCGAGGGGGCCCGGTCTGTGACGGGCGGGGGCGGGGTCAGGGGCACCGCGGGACTTCCTGTTTTTCGGGCTGCCATCGGCCGATCACTCACAGCAAACTCCCCGCCTAGGTTTGCGTCAAGCGGAATCGAAGTGTTGCTCCGTCCAACCACCGCGGCAGCAGAGGGACTTGGGTCACGTGTGCCCTGGTCGGCGCCGGTCAGTCCGGGTCGGGGGCGCCGGGTGTGGCGTACGCCATGGCGCCCGTGGGCGGCGGGACGGAACATGACCGGGCGGTTCCGCCGAAACATGTCCGGTTCCGGGCACTCTCCGCAGTCCCGTCCTTGTGGGGCGCTACAGTCGGCCCCTACGCAATCGTGGCCCGGCCGATGATCGAGGTACGCAGCGTGTCCGTTCTGGTTCTCCTCCTCGCCGTGGGTGCGGCGGCGTGCCTGGGGTTCGGGTTCGTGCTTCAGCAGAACGTCGCGCGCGGGGCGCCCCCGAGCGACTTCCTGTCCTTCAGGCTGCTGCTGGACCTGATGCGGGTACCGCGCTGGCTGGGCGGTACCGCGCTGATGGTGGCCGGCATGGCGCTGGGCGCGGTGGCGCTCGCAGGCGGCGAGATCTCGCTGGTGGAGCCGCTGCTCGCCACCAACCTGCTGTTCGCGCTCGCCCTGTCCCGCCGGCAGACCGGCCAGCCGCTGGGCCGGCAGGGCTGGGCGGGGCTGGTGCTGCTGGCGGGCGGGGTGAGCACGTTCATCCTGGCGGGCCGGCCGCGCGGCGGCACCGCCGTCACCGATCCGGTGCGGCACTGGCTGATCCTCGGCGTGATGGTGGCGGTGGCGCTGGTGCTGGCCGGCTGGGCGAAACGCCGGCGGACCACCTGGAGCCCGGTGCTGCTGGCGACGGCCGCCGGGCTCCTCTACGGCGTGCAGGACGCGCTGACCCGGGTGAGCGGCATCCGCTTCCGCGAGGGCGGCTTCACGGAACTGATCACAGGCGGGCATCCGTACGCGGTGCTGGCGCTGGGGGTGACCGGGCTGCTGCTGGTGCAGAGCGCGTTCGAGACGGCTCCCCTGCGCATGTCGCTGCCCGCGCTGACCGCCGCCCAGCCGCTCGCGGGCATCCTGTGCGGGGTCGGCTTCCTGGGCGACCGGCTGCACACCGACACCGGGGCGCTGGCCTGGGAGGCGGCCGGGCTCGCGGCGGTCGTCGGGGGCATCGTGCTGCTGGGGATGCATCCGGCGATGCCGTGCGGCACGGCCGAGGAACGGCCGGTACGGGATCTCCAGCGGAACTGAGCTGCTTGGATGGCGGGATGAACCCCGCCGACGAGATCCTCGACATCGTGGACGAGCACGACCGTGTCGTCACCCAGGCCCCGCGCGGCGAGGCGTACGCCGCGGGGCTGCGCCACCGCTGCGCCTTCATCCAGGTCCGCGACGCCGAGGGCCGCCTCTTCGTGCACCGGCGCACCGCCACCAAGCTGGTCTTCCCCGCGCTGTACGACCTGTTCGTGGGCGGGGTGGTCGGCGCCGGCGAGTCCTACGACGAGGCGGCACTGCGTGAGGCGGAGGAGGAGCTGGGGGTGAGCGGGCTGCCCCAGCCGACGTACCTCTTCAAGTTCCTCTACGAGGACGGGGCCGGGCACGGGTGGTGGTCGGCGGTGTACGAGGTGCGCTGCGACCTGCCGGTCCGGCCGCAGGTGGAGGAGGTGCAGTGGCACGCCTTCCTCACCGACGAGGAGGTCGCCGAGCGGCTCGGCGAGTGGGAGTGGGTGCCGGACGGGCTGGCCGCGTACGAACGGCTGAAGGCGTTCCGGGCGGCGGGATGACACGCCGGTAGGGTCCGGCCTGTGAGCGAATTCGTACGCAACGTCCGGCTCTGGCTCGAACCCGAGCGGGTGCGGGACCAGGGCACCACCCCGGACTACCGGTTCTCGCTGGCCAACGAGCGGACCTTCCTGGCCTGGCTGCGGACCGCGCTGGCGCTGATCGGCGGCGGTTTCGCGGTGGACCAGTTCCTGCCGCATCTGCGCTGGGCGTGGCGGGTGGGGCTGGCCCTGGCGCTGCTGGTCGCGGGGGTGCTGTGCGCGTTGCGGGCGGTGCACCACTGGGTGCGCTGCGAGCAGGCGATGCGGCGGGGCGAGGACCTGCCGGTGTCCCGGTTCCCCGCGGTGCTGAGCCTGCTGGTGGCGGTGGTGGCCGTGGCGATGGTCGTGGTGGTGCTGGCCGGACGGGCGGGATGACCGCTCCGGCCCGTGACGCGGGCCTCCAGCCGCAGCGCACCCGGCTGGCGTGGCGGCGTACGACCCTGTCGGGCACGGTGACCGCCGTACTTGCCGTACGGGCGTCGGTGCGGACGGCGGGTCCGCTGACCGGGGCGGTGCTGGTCCTGCTCTGCTGTGTGTGCTGGCTGGCCCTCCTGGCCCTGGCCCATCTGCGCATCGGCACCCTGGCGGCGAGCCCGGTACCCCCCGCGCTCACCCGGCGCCTGGCATGGGCGGCGACGGGGTGTGCGCTGGCGCTGGCGGTGTGCGCGGCGGTGCTGGTGAGCTGAGGGCTGTCTGCACGACGGCCACCGGCACGCCGGGCACGAGGGCGACCGGGACGACCACTGGGCCCGTGACCGCGCCGGGCACCACCCGCCGCCCGGCGTGTGCCCGGTCACGTCGGCGCACGCTTTGCGGCGCACACACTGGACGGCATACCGACCGGTCGGCATCATGTGACGCGTTCCTGTTCACCCGTTCGTAGGAGTGATGTATGAGCGCCGACCACCCGCCCGGACTCGATCTCGACCGGCTGCGCGCACTGCTCGACCGTGAGCGGCCCGGCCTGACGGCCGGTCCGCTCACCGGCAGGCTGATCGAGGGCGGACGGTCGAACCTCACCTACGCCGTCACCGACGGCACCTCCCGCTGGGTCGTGCGGCGTCCCCCGCTGGGCCACGTCCTGGCCACCGCGCACGACATGCGCCGCGAGCACCGGGTGATCAGCGCCCTGCACCCCACCCGGGTGCCGGTCCCCCGCCCGGTGCTGCTGTGCGAGGACGACGAGGTGCTGGGCGCCCCGTTCTACGTGATGGAGTTCGTCCAGGGCACCCCGTACCGCACGGCGGACCAGCTCGCCCAGCTCGGCGCCGAGCGCACCCGGAGCGCGGTGCTGTCCCTGGTGGACACCCTCGTCGAGCTGCACGCGGTCGACCCCGCCGAGGTGGGCCTCGCGGACTTCGGCCGGCCCGAGGGCTTCCTGGACCGTCAGCTCCGCCGCTGGGGCAAGCAGCTCGACGCGTCCCGCAACCGTGAACTGGCGGGTGTGGACGAGCTGCACGCGGCGCTCGGGCGCTCGCTGCCCGCCTCCCCGGCGCCGGCCGTGGTGCACGGCGACTACCGCCTGGACAACGTGCTGATCGGTGAGGGCGACCGGATCGAGGCCGTCCTCGACTGGGAGATGTCGACCCTGGGTGACCCGCTCACCGACCTCGGCCTGCTGGTGATGTACAGCCGGCCGCTCGGGATGGCCCACTCCCCCGTCTCCACCACCGCCGAGGCCCCCGGCCACCCGACGCCCGCCGAGCTGGTCGAGCGGTACGCCGAGCGCTCCGGGCGGGACGTCTCGGACATCGACTGGTACACCGCGTTCGCCTGGTTCAAGCTCGCCGTGATCCTGGAGGGCATTCACTACCGCTACACCCTCGGCCAGACGGTGGGCGGCGGCTTCGACCGCATCGGGGACCTGGTGCCCGTCTTCATCGACCACGGACTGACCACCCTTCAGGAAGGCTGAGCAGATGGACTTCGCGTTCGACGCGCGCACCGAGGAACTCCGGACCCGTCTGCTCGCCTTCATGGACGAGCACGTGTACCCGGCCGAGAGGATCGCCGAGGAGCAGCGGGCGCTGCTGGACTCGCCCTGGGACACCCCGGCGGTGGTGGACGAGCTGAAGGCCGAGGCCCGCCGGCAGGGCCTGTGGAACCTCTTCCTGCCCGACGCCGGGTACGGCGCCGGGCTGACCAACCTCCAGTACGCGCCGCTGGCCGAGATCACCGGCCGCTCCCCGCAGCTGGCGCCGACCGCGCTGAACTGCGGGGCGCCTGACACCGGGAACATGGAGGTGCTGGCGCAGTTCGGCACCGACGAGCAGCGCAAGCGGTGGCTGGAGCCGCTACTGGCCGGGGAGATCCGGTCGGCGTTCGCCATGACCGAGCCGGAGGTGGCCTCCTCGGACGCCACCAACATCACCACGCACATCGAGCGGGAGGGTGACGAATACGTCATCACGGGCCGCAAGTGGTACATCTCCGGGGCGATGAACCCCGACTGCAAGATCTTCATCGTGATGGGCAAGACCGACCCGGACGGCGAGGACCTCCGCCGCCAGCAGTCGATGGTGCTGGTCCCCCGTGACACGCCCGGTGTGACCGTGAAGCGGGCCATGCGGGTCTTCGGGTACGAGGACCACTCGCACGGCGGGCACGCGGAGGTGGTCTTCGACCACGCGCGCGTGCCGGTGGCCAACCTGGTGGGCGAGGAGGGCGGCGGCTTCGCCATCGCGCAGGCCCGGCTCGGTCCGGGGCGCATCCACCACTGCATGCGGCTGATCGGTATGGCCGAGCGTGCCATCGAGCTGATGTGCCGGCGGGCGGTGTCCCGTACCGCGTTCGGCAAGCCGCTGGCGCAGCAGGGGGTGGTGCAGAACTGGATCGCGGACGCGCGGGTTACGGTGGAGCAGCTCCGGCTGCTGGTGCTGAAGACGGCCTGGCTGATGGACACGGTCGGCAACCGGGGCGCGCACACCGAGATCCAGGCCATCAAGATCGCCACGCCGCGCGCGGTGGTGGAGATCCTGGACCGCGCGATCCAGTTGCACGGCGCGGGCGGGGTGAGCCAGGACTTCCCGCTGGCCGACCTGTACGCGGGTGCCCGCACGCTGATGCTGGCGGACGGCCCGGACGAGGTGCACCAGCGCTCGCTGGCCCGGCGTGAGCTGAAGAAGTACCTGTAGCGACGCGCCCGTACGTGAGGGGCGCCCGCCGCTACGGGCGCCCCTCACGCGCGGGCTCAGGGGCGCAGGGCGCGCAGGAGGAGGTCGGCCAGGTGGTCGGCGACCTGCCGCGGGGTGAGCGGGCCCTTGGGGCGGTACCAGGTGGAGAGGTGGTGGACGGAGCCGAAGTGGTAGTCCACGACGAGGTCGGCCGGGGTGGCGGTGGAGAACACGCCCTCGCGCTGGCCCTCCTCGATGAGCGCGCGGAACCGTTCGTGGTAGCGGCGGCGTTCGGCGCGGACCTGCTTGTTCTTCTCCGGGCTCAGGTGGTGCATCGAGCGGAAGAAGATCATCGCGTCGTCGAGGTTGTCGATGGTGGTGACGACGACGTCGGCGGCGGCGTCCCGTACCCGCTTCTCCACCGGCTCGTCGGCGTCCGCGAAGGCGTCCAGGCGCTCCTGCTGGAGGCGGAGCACGCGCGCGTAGACCTCGTGCAGCAGGTCGTCCTTGGAGCCGAAGTAGTGGTAGAGCGCGCCCTTGGTGACTCCGGCGGCCTCGACGATCTCCTGCACCGAGGTGCGGTCGTAGCCCTGGTCGGCGAAGAGGCGGGTCGCGGCGTCCAGCAGCCGCCGCGGGACGGGCGCGGCATCTCCGTCCGTGGTTCTGGGCACTGCCGCCACCTGCCTTTCCGTCGGGTCCGCCGACTGTCGTCACTGGCGCGGGAACGGTCTCCCGCCGGAGGATCTTCCCATCCCGCGGCGGGGCCGGGTCAGCGGGAGTCCTCCCAGGCGCGCTGGAGCCGGTTCATGCCGCCCAGCCACTTGTCCGGGAAGGCGGCGCGGGCCTGGTAGTACTCGGCCACCTCGGGGTGGGGCAGGATCAGGAAACGGTCCTCGGCCATGCCCGCGAAGAGGGCGTCGGCCACCTCGTCCGGTTCGATGGCCGTGGGCTGGAGCACCAGGTCGCCGGCGCTGCCGGTGGCGGCCAGCATGTCGGTGCGCACGCCCTGCGGGCAGATGGCGTGCACCTTGACGCCCCGGTGGCGGTGGGTGAGGGACAGCCACTCGGCGAAGGCCAGCGCCCCGTGCTTGGTGACGCTGTACGAGGGGGCGCCGATCATGGTGAGCAGCCCGGCGGCGGAGACGGTGGAGACGAACCGCCCGCCGCCCCGTTCCAGCCACTCGGGCAGCAGCTCGTGGGCGGCGCGGACGTGGGCCATCACGTTGACGTCCCAGGACACCGCCCACGAGCGCTCGTCCAGCGGGCCGCCCGGGGCGCCGTCCTCGAAGGCGACGCCCGCGTTGGCGCAGTAGACATCGATGGCGCCGCCGAGTGCCGCACGGGCCTCGGCCACGATGCCGGAGGCGTCGCCGGGCACGGCGACCGCGCCGATCTCCTCGGCCACCGCCTTGGCCTTGTCGGCGTCGAGGTCGTTGACGACGACCCGGGCGCCCTCGGCGGCGAACCGGCGGGCGAGCGCGGCCCCGATCCCCCCGCCCGCCCCGGTGACGACGACTCCGGCGTCCTGCACGGCTTCCACCAGCGGCCTCCTTCGAGCTGTGGCTGTGTGCGGCGATCCGGCCACCGCGGCGCCAGACTAACCAGTCGGTATGCCGGAGGGAAGGGGAATCCCCCGACGGTCCCCGGTCCGGCGCGTTCCCTGCCGGGCCGCCAGGCACTAGCGTCCCCGTGGTCATGGCACCCGCCGCGCTCACGGAGGTCCCCGTATGACGCTGTCCAGACGGAGCATGCTCGCCACCACCGCCACGGCCGCCGTCGGGGCCGGGGTCCCGGCCCCCGCCTCGGACGCCGGCGCGGGGCACCGGGTGCGCACCGGGTTCGAGCGGCTGGCCGCCGACGGCTACGCGACGCTCGCGGGCCGGAAGGTCGGGATCGTCACCAACCCGACGGGCGTCACCCGCGACGTCCGGCACATCGTGGACGTCATGCACGCGGACGACCGGGTGCGGCTGACCGCCGTCTTCGGCCCCGAGCACGGCTTCCGGGGCACCGCCCAGGCGGGCGGCTCGGAGGGGCGGTACGAGGACCCGGCGACCGGACTGCCGGTGTACGACACGTATCTGAAGAGCGGTCAGGCGCTCGCCGACGTCTTCACCGCCTCCGGTGTGGACACGGTCGTCTTCGACATCCAGGACGCGGGCGCCCGCTTCTACACGTACATCTGGACGCTGTACGACTGCATGGAGGCGGCGGCGCTCGCGGGCAGGCGGTTCGTGGTGCTGGACCGGCCGAACCCGGTGACCGGACGGGCGGCCCTGGGGCCGGTGCTGCACGAGGAGTTCGCCACGTTCGTCGGCCGGCGGCCGGTCGCCCAGGCGCACGGGATGACGGTGGCGGAGCTGGCCCGGCTGTTCAACGGGGAGTTCCTGGACAGGCCGGTGCCGCTGGAGACGGTGACGATGACCGGCTGGCGGCGCGGGATGTTCTTCGGCGACTGCGGGCTGCCCTGGGTGCCGCCGAGCCCGAACATGCCGACCCCGGACACCGCCCTGGTGTACTCCGGGACCTGCCTGTTCGAGGGCACCAACCTCTCCGAGGGCCGGGGCACCACCCGCCCCTTCGAACTGCTCGGCGCCGAGGGCATCGACGGCCGCTGGGCCGAGGAGGCGAACAGGGCGGGGTTGCCGGGGGTGCGGTTCAGGGAGGCGTACTTCGCGCCGACGTTCTCCAAGTTCCAGGGGAGGACGGTCGGCGGGGTGCAGCTCCATGTGCACGATCCGGCGGCCTTCGACCCGGTGCTCACCGGGGTGACGCTGCTGGTGACGGCACGGCGGGTGTGGGACGGCTTCGCGTGGCGGCCGGACGACTGGATCGACAAGCTGACCGGTTCGGAGCGGGTGCGCACGATGATCGACGCCGGGGCGGGGGCGGACGAGGTGGCGGCGGCCTGGCACGGGGAGCTGGCGGCCTTCCGCCGGGTGCGGGCGAAGTACCTCATGTACCGCTGAGCACGGCGGCCCCCCGCGGGGGGGGGCCGCCGCTTCCGGGGCCGTCAGCGGTGTGAGGTGTACTCCACGACCTGCTGGTAGGTCGGCCGGTTCTGCCAGCTGATGTTGCCGTGCTTGATGCCGCCCAGGGTGCGGTGCTGGATCGAGTCGGCGCACCACTGGTCCCCGGCCGAGCACAGGTCGTCACCCGGATAGACCTGGGCGGCGGTGAGCTGGGCGGCCTGCTTCAGCGTTCCGAGCAGGGCGTCCCGGCAGGCGGAGAGGCTGCCGTCGCCGCAGTACTTCCGGGAGAGACCGCCCTGCACCGGTTCACCGAGCACCGCCCGTATGTCCTTGTCGACATAGCTCCACCAGCCGTACTGGAAGGAGCTGCCGGCGTGCGAGCCGGTCGGGCCGTGTCCGGCGGAGGGCGCCTCGTCCACGGGGAGGTTGGCGGTGAAGGCGCCGTACAGGTCGCTGCCCAGGCCGGGTTCGAACTCGGCCTTCACCAGCAGCGGCCACCAGGCGTCCAGGACGCGGACCGCGTCGGCGTCGGCGTACTTCCTCGACCCCGCCGACGTCTCGGTCCGCCTGGCCCCCGCGTCCAGCCACGTCTGGAGCCTGGTCGCGGCGGCCGCTGCCGTCGGGTCGCTCACCGGCGCGGAGTTGACGACCTTCAGCAGCTCGGGCAGCACGTCCTCGGCGCGCAGGTCGGCCAGGGCCGCGTCCGCCATGGCCTGCACCAGTTCGGTCCGGGTGACCCCGCCCTGCGCGGCCAGCCTGCTCACCCGGTCGTCGAGGAGATCGCCCCGGTGCACCGAACCCTCGCCCCAGGGCGCGGCCGTGTACTCCTCGGCCTGCTTGTTGTTCCAGGAGATGTAGTAGTCCTGGTCGACGGAGTTCGGGTGCGCGCTCGGCGGGGTGTAGTCGGCGGTGTTGGCGGCCGGGTCCCAGTTCCGCCACTCGTAGGCCGGCCGGGCCCACACCGGGAACTCGGCGTCGACACCGGCGGCGCGGACCGGGTTGTCGCCGCTGTTGTAGTACGCGGTGTGCGCGGAGTCGGCGTAGAACCAGTTGAAGGTGAAGTTGATGTGCTGGGCGGCCTTCTGGAAGTCCTCGGGGCCCTTCACGTAACCGGGGTCGTTGAGCATCTGGAAGCCGATGATGGAGTCGGCCTCGTGCAGGTAGGAGGAGCGCAGCGTGGTGTAGGCGACCTTCTTCCCGCCTACGGTCGCCCGGTACTGCACCGGCCCGTACCTGGTCCGCCACACGCGCATGGCGTAGGAACCGGCGGCGGTGCCGTCGGCCACGGTGGGCTTCCAGGCGTTCTTCCGCTCGACCTGCTCCATCGCGGTGCAGGTGCCCCGGTAGAGGTAGTGGTGGTCGTCCTGGCACAGCTCGACGGCGTAGGTGTCGATGATGTCCTGGCCGGAAGTGGTGGCGCTCCAGGAGTAGTCCTGGCCGCGGCCCAGTTCGACGTACATGCTCAGGCCGGCGAAGGACGCGCCGCGGGCGCTGATGCCGGGGCCCTGGATCTCCTGGAGCATCAGGAGCTGCGGGGCGAAGTAGCCGGTCTGCGGGCCGAAGACGGCGACCGGGTGACCGCTCGCGGTGTGCTTGCCGCTGACCACGAGGGCGTTGGACATGCCGCGCCGGGCCGAGCTGAGCGTGTCCCTGGCGGCGGCGGTGGAGGACCGCCTGGCGGTCGCGGTGCCCGCGCTGCCGGTGCGGTCGTGGACCAGCGGCTCCTGGGTGACCGAACCGGCGTCGGGCAGGGCCCGGCCCTGGGGGCTGTCGGGGCGCGTGGCGTACGGGAAGCGCTGTCCGTCGTGGAGGGTGAGGACGGCCTCGGGGTCGTCGCGCTCCCGGAAGGACTCCCAGACGCGGGTGCCCTCCTCGACGCCGTACCTGGACTGGGCGGCGATCAGGGAGAGGGCGTTGTTCACCTCGCCGCCCCCACCGGAGCCGAACAGGGTGCCGACGACCGAGGCGAGCGCGACCAGGTCGGTGACCTTGAAGTGGTCGATGGTGCCGGCGTTGGTGATGGCGTCCTTGTGGCCGGTGAGGACGTACTCGCCGGGGAAGTAACGGCCGTGGTCGGAGGCGTCGATGTAGGCGTTGATGCCGTCCAGGTAGGCGGTGACGTCGGCGAGGGCCTGCTGTCCGCGCTCGCCGTTCCTGGCCACGGCGCCGTCGATCTGGGCCTGGAGGTCGGCCTCGGTGTAGGGCGCCTGGCGGTAGAACTCCTGCTCCAGGCCCTGGTTGGCGGGGGCACCGCCGGCGAAGCCGGTCAACTGGCCCCGGCCGACGTGCCGGAACACGTCCATCAGCCAGAGCCGGTCCTGTCCGGCCGCGTAACCGGCGCCGAACTCGGTGCCGTAGCGGGTGGTGCCGGTGATGTGGGGCACCCCGGTCCTCTTGTCCCGGACGATCGTGACGTCGGTGCGCCCGGCGGGCTTCTCGGCGGAGGCGACCTGGGCGGCGGGGACGCCGAAGGAGGCGTCGTTGAAAAAGTTGTTGATTTTCGCGTCGGTCAGGCCGGGGTGGCCGGTGGCGAGATTCGCGTAGGGGCCGAGCTGGTCCTCGGCGTGCGCCGGCTGGGTGCCGAAAGCCTGGTTGAGCAGGATCTGCGCCAGGGTGGCATTGCCGTTCTCACCCGGCGGAAGGATGTCCGAACACTGGCCGGAACAGTAGTCGTTCGCTGCGGTGGGAGCGCTGGTGGCGGCCGCCGCCTGACCGAGCGGTGAAAGACAACCGGCGATCAGGACGCATATCGAGGCCGTCTTCAGGAACCCGGAGAGTGTGCGAGGAGTTCTGAGTCTGTCGGACAACGCGTTACGTGGGGTGCGCCGTGGCATGGCAGCTCCTCCGGACGGGGATGGGCCGGACGTTACCGCCGGTATCCCCGCGAACGAAGATGAACATGCGTCAAGTTTGACGGCGACTCAGGGCCGATGCCCGGCGGTCGTCCCGGAACGCGTCACGGGAGGGCGTCGGAGATCGGATGGAGCCGGATCGGCCCGCGACACGTCTATCCGGCGACGTCGCGCGACAGCCGTACGGCGACGCCGAGGTGAGCGAAGAGCGGACACAGGTGTGACGGAGGTGCAGGGCGATGGCCGGATTCCGAAGTCTGGCGAGACAGGTGCGCGATCCGCGATGTGATCTGGCGCTGCGGCGTTACTCACTGCGCAAGTGCCTGGAGCGGTTCGCTCCTTACGGGCACCGGGCGACCTGGGACCATCTGTGCGGGCGGGCCGGTTTCGGTCCGGAGGACCGCTCCCCCGACCCGGCGCGGCTCGTGGCCGCACTGGTGGAGCTGGAGCAGGCCCGCGCGGTGTGGCTGACCTACGAGGCCGATTTCGCGGAACGCCGGAAGAAGGAGAAGCACGACGGCCTGCGCAGGCCGGGCAGTGTCGACGACTGGCACCGCATGACCTGGGGCGGCTTCGGTGTCGCCTGGTGCGAGGACCCGGGGCTGCACCCCCGTGAGCCGCTGGCCGACGTGCTGCACCGGCTCATCAGCGCCCTGGAGCGCCGGCCGGATTCGGTCTGCCCGGTGTGCGACGGCGAGCGGCTGGTGTGGCGGTACGGCCTGGATCACGAGCCGTCGGCCGGGCCGGTGTGCGCCGACTGCGGCATCCTGGTGCCGCGCCCGGTGCTCACCGACGACGCCCTGGCCTCGGCGCGGCGGGAGCGGCTGCTGATGTCGGCCTGAGCGGGTACGGCACCATGGTCCGGTGCAGGTCTGCCTGAACGGGAGCAGAGCGGCGGTGGACGGGGCGCACGTCCCGCTGATGCCCGGGGAGTTGGCCCGGTCGGCCGCGGAGGCGGTCGCCGCCGGGGCCACGGAGGTGCATGCGCATCCCCGGACGCCGTGCGGGCGGGAGTCCCTGTCCGCACGCGTCGTGGGGCCCGTGGTGGAGGCGCTGCGCGGGCGGGCCGGGGTGCCGGTCGGGGTGACCACCGGCGCCTGGGCCGAACCCGATCCGGCCGAGCGGCTGGCGCGGGTGCGCTCCTGGTCGGTGCTGCCCGACTTCGCCTCGGTCAACTGGCACGAGCCGGGCGCCGAGGAGCTGGCCGGGCTGCTGCTGGCGCGGGGCGTCGGGGTCGAGGCGGGCATCTGGTCCGGCACCGACGGCGCGGCGCGCTTCGCTGCCTCGCCGCTGGGGCCGCGCGTGCTGCGGGTGCTGGCGGAGGTGACGGACACCGGCCCGGCGACCGCCGAGGCGACCGCGCACGCCCTGCTGGCCGAGCTCGGCCCGGCCCACGGCCGTCCCGTCCTGCTGCACGGCGAGGACGGGGGCGCGTGGCCGGTGCTGCGGCTCGCGGGACGACTGGGCCTGGCGACCCGTGTCGGGCTGGAGGACACGCTGTTCCTGCCGGACGGTGGACGCGCCTCGTCCAACGCCCGCTTGGTGGCGGCGGGGCTGGCGGAGCACGGTGCTCAGCGGGACCAGTAGAGGTCGCTCCAGCGCGTGTCGTACGGCAGCGCGAGGAGGGCGGTGCGGTCGGCGAGGCCGGTCAGGCCCAGGGCGCGGAGGCGGGCCGGGGCGTGCTCGCCGAGCCAGCTCCGGAGTTCGGTGAGCGTGGTGGTGGAGGGCTCCCACAGGAAGCCCGGACGGCGGTCCAGCATCAGGTCGTCCAGCCATTGCCGCAGGCAGGTGGCGAGGTGGGCGTCCGCCTCGGGGCCGGGTGACCAGTCGGCCAGCGGGCCGGTGACCTCGCCGAGGATCGCGCAGGCGGTCTCGAACATGTCCGGGGCCGGGTAGGGCGGCTCGGGGGTGCGGAGTGCCGCTCGCCACCAGGCGCGTACGAAGGTCTCGACCGCCCGTGCCTGCGGGCCGGGCCACGACCGCCAGTCCCCCTGGCTGAGGCCGTGCGGGGCGTAGCCGTCGCTCTCCAGGGTCCCGTCGGCCATGGCGTGCGCGCACTGGGGCAGCAGGCGGCGCATCGCGGCCTCGTGGTCGGTGAAATGGTGCGCGCCCTTGTACATGAAGCGGTTCAGCAGCCCGGCCGGCACGCGGGAGTCGGGGGTGCGCAGATACGCCGCGTCCTCGGCGGTGCAGCAGTAGCGGGCGCAGCCGAACTCGGCGCGGCTCGCCTTACCGTTGAACACCACGCCGATCTCCTCAAGCGCGGCGACAAGTTCAGGAGTGTGCACGCCGCCCCCGTTCCTCCCGCATCAGGCGGGATCCGGCCCCGCGCTCGCCGAAGACGTCGTCCGGGTTGGACAGGACGCAGGTGGCCAGGGAGAGGCAGCCGCAGCCGATGCAGTCGGTGAGGTGGTCGCGCAGCCGGTTGAGCTGGTCGATCCGGTCGTCCAGTTCCGAGCGCCACGCCTCGGAGAGCCGGGCCCAGTCCGCGCGGGTCGGGGTGCGTTCCTCGGGCAGCTCGGCGAGCGCCTCGCGGATCGTGGCGAGCGGGATGCCGACCCGCTGGGCGGCGCGCACGAAGGCGACCCGGCGCAGGGTGTCGCGGGTGTAGCGGCGCTGGTTGCCCGAGGTGCGGCGGCTGCTGATCAGGCCCTTGGACTCGTAGAAGTGCAGGGCGGAGACGGCGGCGCCGCTACGCGCGGACAACTGGCCTACGGTCAGCTCGTGGATCTTTTCGGGAAGCTGGGGCACCGTCCCGAGCCTACCGACCCGCCGGGCCGGACGAGCCGTTGACAGGCGTCGCCCACCCCACCATGCTAAGCAGTTGCTTAGACTGACGACGCGAGAGGCCGGGATCATGGCAGAACCGAGGACCTTCCACTCCCCCGACGAGCTGAAGGCGGCCGTGGGCGAGCAGCTCGGCCACACCGACTGGCTGGAGGTCGACCAGAAGCGGATCGACCTGTTCGCGGAGGCCACCGGCGACCACCAGTGGATCCACGTGGACCCGGAGAGGGCGGCCCAGGGCCCCTTCGGCACCACCATCGCGCACGGCTACCTCACCCTCTCCCTGCTCCCCCTGTTCGGGCCGCAGCTCATCGCGGTCGAGGGCGTGAAGATGGGCGTCAACTACGGCACCAACAAGGTCCGTTTCCCCGCCCCCGTGCCGGTCGGCTCCCGGCTGCGCTCCACCGCGGTGATCACGGACGTGGAGGACGTGCCGGGCGGGGTCCAGGTGTCGGTCGCCTTCACCGTGGAGCGCGAGGGCGGCGACAAGCCGGTGTGCGTGGCGGAGTCGGTGTCCCGGTACCACTTCTGATCCCGGCAGGCGGGCGTCGGGGTCAGCGGGCTCCGACCATCCGCAGGACGAGGCCCGCGTACAGCTCGCCGACCTGCTCGGGGGTGCGCGGGCCGTCCACGCTGAACCAGCGGGCCACGTCGATGCAGAGCGACAGGACGGCGAGCGTGGTGCCCTGCACGTCGGGCACGTCGAACTCGCCGGCGGCCACGCCGTCCTCGATGATCCCGCGCACCTCTGCGTCCACCTGGCGGCGCAGCGCGACGATCTCGGCGCGGGCGTCCGGGCCGAGCGCGTCCAGTTCGTACTGCACGACGCGGGCGGTGGTGCGGCGCCCCGCGTGCCAGCGGACGAAGGAGCTGACGCCGTCGGCGAGACGCTCGGCGGCGCTGCCCTCGCCGCGCGCGGCGGTGCGCAGGATGTCGAGCGCCTTGTCGTGCCCTATGCGGCTGATCCGGTGGAGCAGCTCTTCCTTGGTCTTGTAGTGGATGTAGAGCGCGGCCGGGCTCATCCCGGCGCGGCCCGCGATGTCACGGGTGGTGGTGGCGTGGTAGCCGCGCTCGGCGAAGGCTTCCACGGCGGCGACGAGCAGCCGCCGGGCCGCGTCCGGGGTGACCTCGGCCCACGCGTCGGCCTCGCCGCCGACCGTATCCTCCGCCGTACTCATCGCTCGCCCCTCCTCGGATGACAGGAGGCACCACCATACCGCCGAAGGTGAGCGCTCGCTTAGCGAGACGGGCTCACCTCACAGCTTCTCGAAGGGGTCGTGCGCGGAGAGCAGCTTCTCCACCCGCGCCTGGTCGACTCTGCTGACGATCTGGCCGGCCTCCTGCCTGTCCCGGATCACCTTGGCGAGGGTGAAGGCGGAGGTGACGAGGTAGAGGACGGCGATGGCGAGGAAGCCACGCACCCAGGCGTTGGCGTCCAGCCGGTAGATGCCGATGGCGGTGGCCGTCATGGCGACGGCGAAGGAGGCGACGGCCTGTCCGTAGAAGGCGGCCGTGCTCTGCTGCTTGACGGGTGTGTCGCTCATGGCACCAGTCTCGGCGGACCCGGCGCGGGCCACATCCGCCGAGGTACTCAGTACCCGTACTCAGAAGGGGCGCGGCGTCAGAAGGCGGAGACGCCGGTCAGCGCGCGGCCGATCAGCAGCTTCTGGATCTGGCTGGTGCCCTCGTACAGGGTCATCACGCGGGCGTCGCGCAGCAGCTTGCCGACCGGGTACTCGTCGATGTAGCCGTAACCCCCGAACACCTGCAGGGCGTTGGAGGCGGCGCGCACGGCGGCCTCGGAGGCGAACAGCTTGGCCTTGGAGGACTCGGTGGCGAACGGCTCGCCCCGGTCGACCAGGTCGGCCACCCGCCAGGTGAGCAGCCGGGCGGCGTCCACGTCCACGGCGATGTCGCTGATCAGCTCCTGCACCAGCTGGTGCCGGGCGATGGAGGTGCCGAACTGCTCGCGCTCACCGGCGTACCGGACGGCCGCGTCCAGGGCGGCCTGGGCTATGCCGACGCAGCCCGCGGCCACCGACATCCGGCCCTTGGCGAGCGCGGACATGGCGACGGAGAAGCCCTTGCCCTCGGCGCCGACCATGGCGGAGGCGGGCACCCGCACGTTCTCCAGCACCAGTTCGGCGGTGGCCTGGCCGCGCAGGCCGAGCTTGCCGTGGATGGTGCGGCGGGTGAGGCCGGGCGCGTCGGCGGGGACGAGGAAGGCGGAGACGCCCTTGTGACCGGGGGCGTCGGTGGAGCGGGCGAAGAGGAGCACCACGTCGGCCCAGGTGCCGTTGGTGATGAACATCTTGGTGCCGCTCAGCACGTAGTCGTCACCGTCCCGCACGGCCCGGGTGGTGAGGTTGCCCGCGTCCGAGCCCGTACCGGGCTCGGTGAGGCCGAAGCACCCGATCAGCTCGCCGGAGGTCAGCCCCGGCAGCCACCGCCGCCTCTGCTCCTCGTCGCCCCAGGCCGCGATGGACTTGGCGACCAGGCCGAGGGAGACGGAGACGATCCCGCGCACCGAGGAGTCGCCTCGGCCCAGTTCCTCGGTGACCAGGCAGTACGCGAGATGGTCGCCGCCGCAGCCGCCGTACTCCTCGTCGATGGTCAGACCCAGGAAGCCGACCTCGCCGAGCTTCTTCACGATGCCCCGGTCGACCTCCTCGGCGCGGTCCCAGCCGGCGGAGTACGGGGCGATCTCGCGCTCCACGAAGTCACGGGCAAGCTGCCGTACGGCCGCCTGTTCCTCGCTCAGGCCCAGGTTCACCACGCGATCACCCCACACGGCCTCGGCGGGAACCCGTAAGGCCCTTGAAAGACGTACATTTAAATTAGCAGTGCTAGTTTCTGCCCGCAGCCCTACTATGTGCGCCATGGCCCGACCGCGCAAGCCCCTGCTCAGCACCGACCGGATCGTGCGGACGGCACGAGCCCTCGTGGACGCGGAGGGCCTCCAGGCCGTCTCCACCCGGCGGCTCGCCGCCGAACTCGGGGTGAGCGGGCCCTCGCTCTACAACCACTTCCGCACCAAGGACGAGATCCTGGAGGCGGTCGCGGACTCGGTGAGCGCGCAGGTCGACCTGTCGATGTTCGAGGACGGCCGGGACTGGCGGACCGCGCTGCACGACTGGGCGGTCTCCTACCGGTCCGCGCTGCGCGACCACCCCAACATCGTCCCGGTCCTCGCCCACGGCCCCGGCCGCCGGCCGGCCGGACTGCGGCTGGCCGACGCGGTGTACGGGGGGATGGTCGACGCGGGCTGGCCCCCGGCGCAGGCGACCTCGATCGGCGCGCTGATGCGGTACTTCGTCATGGGCTCCGCGCTCAGCTCCTTCGCGGGCGGCTTCGTGGACGACGCGAGCGCCTACGACCCGGCCGACTATCCCCACCTGGGCCAGGCGCACCTCCTCGCCGAGCAGCAGGAGAAGATCGACGAGCGCGCCTTCGAGGTGGGGCTCGCGGCGCTGCTGGCCGGCCTGGAGGGGCAGTACGGGGAGCCGGAGCACCGGTCATGATTCGGCGGGTGCCGAAGCGTCCGTCCCGCATGCTGTGCACATGACCGCCAGCCAACCGTGCGCAGCCGCCCTCGCCTCACTCGCCGCGCTGCTCGCCGACGAGACGCGGGCCGGGTGCCTGCTGGCCCTGCTGGACGGGCGCGCCTGGACCGCGGGGGAACTCGCCCGGCACGTCGGGGTCGCGCCCTCGACCCTCACCGAGCACCTGAACCGGCTGGTCGCGGGCGGCCTGCTGGCGACGGAGCGCCAGGGGCGGCACCGCTACGTCCGGCTGGCCGGCCCGCGCGCCGCGCAGCTCGTCGAGGATCTGGCGGCACATCTTCCGCAGGACGCGGTGGTCCAGGTCCCCCGCACGCTGCGCGAGGTCAGCACCCAATCCGCCCTGGCGCGCGGGCGCACCTGCTACGACCATCTCGCCGGCCGGCTGGGCATCGCGGTCACGGACGCGCTGACCGCACGCGGGCTGCTGCGCCAGGACACCGGGTTCGCGCTGACCGACGAGGGGCTGGCGTGGTTCCGGGACACGGGTATCGCCGTGGACCGTGCCACCCGGCGCCCGCTGGCCCGCTCCTGCCTGGACTGGACGGAGCGGCGCCCGCATCTCGGGGGCGCGGCGGGCGCGGCGCTGTGCCGGCACGCGCTGGACACCGGGTGGTGCGCCCGCGTGGGCTCGGGGCGCGCGGTACGGGTGACGCCCGCGGGGGCCGTCGCGCTGGCGGAGCTGCTGGGCGTCGACGGGCGGGCGCTGGCCTGAGGCCGCCGGTCCTTTCACCGATTCGATCGAGGAGTCCGATGGACCTCGGTCCGCGTCATCGTCTGCTGGGCGCGACGACGCCGTCCCCGCCCTGGCGGTCCTGATGTCGTGGCTGGCGCTGGGCGGGGTCCCGGGACCGGTGATGCTGGGCGGCGGCGTCCTGTGCCTGGCGGGCGTGGCGGTGGCCCGCTCGCGGCGGCGTACGGGTCCCCCGCAGGTCGTGGACGCGGCGCCCGGCCCCGACCGGGTGCGCTGAAGCCTCAGAACACCACCAGCGCCCGCCCGCCCCGGCCGGCCAGCATGTCCTCGAAGGCCGCCGGGATGTCCTTCAGGGTGATGTGTTCCGTGACCAGGGCCGAGAGGTCCAGGCGCCCCTCGCGGACGTGGGCGGCGATGGCGGGGAGGTCGCGGGCGGGGTCGGAGTCGCCGTAGACGCAGCCTGTCAGGGTGCGGCCCCAGTGGAAGATCTCCAGGGCGTTGAAGGTGACCTGCTCGTCCTTGCCGCCGATGCCGACGACCGTGGTGCGGCCGCCACGGCGGGTGGACTCCCAGGCGGCGCGGATGCTCTGCGCCCGGCCCGCGCACTCCACGGCGACGTCGACGCCCTGCTTGCGGGTGAGAGCTCGGACGGCGCGCGGGGTCTGCTCGTCGGCGAGGACGAAGTCGGTGGCGCCGCAGGCGCGGGCCAGCTCTTCCTTGACCGGCGAGACGTCCACGGCGATGATCTGGGCCGCGCCCGCGATCCGGGCCGCCTGGAGGGTGGCGAGCCCGACCCCGCCGGCCCCGAACACGGCGACCGTCTCGCCGGGCCGGACCCGCGCCGAGTGGTGGACGGCGCCGTATCCGGTGAGGACGGCGCAGCCGAGCAGGGCCGCGTCGGTCAGGGGAACACCCTCGGGCAGGGGAAGCGCGCAGGCCGCCGGTACGACGGTCTCCTCGGCGAACGCGCCGACGTTGAGGCCGGGATGGAGTTCGGTGCCGTCGGCCGTACGGGCGTGGACCCGGGCGGCTCCGTCCAGCGCGTGCCCGCACAGCCAGACCTCGCCCCGCGCACAGGCCGGGCAGCCACCGCACGCCGGAGCCCAGTTGAGGACGACCGGCGTGCCGGGTCCGAGACCGGCCACCCCCTCCCCCACGGCGGTCACCGTGCCCGCGCCCTCATGGCCGAGCACCGCGGGGACCGGTACCCGCATGGTGCCGTTGGACAGCGACAGGTCGGAGTGGCAGACCCCGGCGGCGGCCAGGCGCACCCGCACCTGGCCGGGCCCCGGCTCGGGCAGTTCGATCCCGGTGATCTCCAGCGGGGCCCCGACGGCGGGCAGGACGGCGGCTCGTACGGTCATCGCGCGCGGTCTCCTCGGAAGCGGGGGCGACGGTACCCGGCGGGCACGTCCCCGCCGGCCCACCAAACTAGCGGCGTTAGTTTTCCGGCGCCAGGGCTGCCGGGGCGCCGGCGGGGACGATCCGGACCGGGATGCCGTTGAGGACGGCGTTGCCGGACAGGGGATCGAGGAGGGTGCCGTCGAGGAGCTGGTTGACGTTGACGCCGGGTTCGCGCCCGGCGTGGGTCAGCCGGGTGCCGGGGCGGTCGTGACCCCAGCCGTGCGGGAGGCTCACCACACCGGGCCGGACGGCGTCGGTGATCTCGGCGGGCGCGGTCACCTCTCCCCCGGCGCCCTTGACGCGCACCGCCTCTCCGTCGCGCACGCCGAGACGTTCGGCGTCCTCGGGATGGAGGTGCAGGGTGCAGCGGTTGGTGCCGCCGGTGAGGGCCGGCACGTTGTGCAGCCAGCTGTTGTTGGAACGCAGATGGCGGCGGCCGACCAGGACGAGCCCGGCGGGCCGCTCGCGCAGGGCCTCCCGCAGCCGGGGCAGGTCGGCGGCGATGGGCGCGGGCAGCAGCTCGACCTTGCCGCTGGGTGTCCTCAGCGGCTGGGGCAGGCGCGGGCGGAGCGGGCCGAGGTCGATGCCGTGCGGGTGGTCGAGCAGCCGGGCGAGGGTGAGCCCGTCGGGGCGGGCGCCGAAGCCGTCGCCGTAGGGGCCGAGGCGCAGCATCAGGTCGAGCCGGCGCTCGGGCCCGTCGGCGCCGGTGAGCCGGGCGGCCAGCTCGCGCGGGTCCCGGCCGTGGACCGGGGAGTGGGGTTCCTGGACGGCCTTGCCGAGGGTCTGGTCGATCACCATGGTGTCGACGTCGTCCGGGTCGGCGCCGTGCATGCCGCTCGCCGCAAGGGTCAGCCGGGCGAGTATCTCGGTCTCGGCCATCCTGCCGGGCTCCAGCGGCACGGCGGGCCGGGTGTAGCGGACCTGGTTGCGGACGGCCAGGGTGTTGAAGGCGAAGTCGTGGTGCGGGCTCTGCGCGGGCGGCGGCGGGGGCAGCACGACGTGCGCGTGCCGGGAGGTCTCGTTGAGGTAGGGGTCGACGCTGACCATGAAGTCCAGTGAGCCCAGGGCCTTGTCGAGCCGGTCACCGTCGGGCGCGGACAGCACCGGGTTGGCGGCGATCACGACGAGCGCGCGCAGGGGCTCGCCCTCCGGGGTGGCGGTGTCGATCTCCTCGGCGAGGGCGGAGAGCGGCAACTCGCCCTTGGCCTCGGGCAGTCGCCGTACACGGGAGTGCCAGCGGCCGAGGGAGAAGCCCCGGCCCGGGCCCGCCGGGCGGGGGGTGCGGTCGGTGGCGGCCTGGGGGAAGAGGGCGCCGCCGGGGCGGTCGAGGTTGCCGGTGAGGGTGTTGAGCACGTCCACCAGCCAGCTCGCCAGGGTGCCGTGCGGGACGGTGCAGCTCCCGATGCGGGCGTAGACGGCGGCGGTGGGGGCGGCGGCGAGCTCGCGGGCGAGGGTGCGGATGGTGTCCGGGTCGACGTCACAGGCTCCGGCGACGGCTTCCGGGGTGAAGTCCTCGAGTGCTTCGCGGAGTTCGGGCAGCCCGTCGACGTGCGGCGCGAGGTCGCCGAGGTCGGCCAGTTCCTCCTCGAACAGCACGGTGGCCATGGCGGCGAGGAGCAGCGCGTCGGCGCCGGGCCGGATGGCGAGGTGCCGGTCGGCCAGCCTTGCGGTACGGGTGCGGCGGGGGTCGATCACGGTGAGGCTTCCGCCGCGCGCCTTGAGCGCCTTCAGCTTGCCGGGGAAGTCGGGCGCGGTGCACAGGCTGCCGTTGGACTCCAGCGGGTTGGCGCCGATCAGCAGGAGGTGGCCGGTGTGGTCGAGGTCGGGCACCGGGATGGCGTTGGCGTCGCCGAACAGCAGGCCGCTGGAGACGTGCTTGGGCATCTGGTCGACCGTGGACGCGGTGAACAGGGAGCGGGTGCGGACCGCGCCGAGCAGCACGGCCGGGTAGAGCGCGCCGGCCATGGTGTGCACGTTGGGGTTGCCGAGGACCACCCCGAGGGCGTCGGCGCCGTACCGCTCCACGACCGGGCGCAGGCCGCGCGCGACGGCGTCGAACGCCTCCTCCCAACTGGCCTCGCGCAGCTCGCCGTTCTCGCGGACGAGCGGGGTGCGCAGCCGGTCGGGGTCGGCGTCCAGGGCGCCGAAGGAGGCGCCCTTGGGGCAGATGAAGCCCTTGCTGAAGACGTCGTCCCGGTCGCCGCGCGCGGCGGTGACGCGGGTGCCCTCGATGGTGAGGGTCAGCCCGCAGGTGGCCTCACAGAGGGGGCAGATACGCAGGGCGGTGCGGGGCACGGGTCCTCCCGGAGGGTCGGCGGCACGGCCGTACCGGCTCGGGCGAGCATACCGACCGGTAGGCATGGACGGGAGCCCCTGATGCGGTTCAGTCCAGCGCGCGGCCCAGATACGCCCGCAGCAGCTCCCGTGTCTCGTGGATGATCGCCGGGTCGCCGTCCGGGTCCGCGCGGAAGGCGAGCTGGACGAGGGCGTCCGCGCTCTCCACGGCCACCAGCACGACGCGGCGCAGGTCGTCGTCGGGGGTGCGGTCGAGATGGCCGGCGATGAGGCCGCCGAGCCGGTCCGCGACGCGGGTGTTGGGCGGGGCGCCGCGGGTGCCGACCGGTATCTGGTTGCCGAAGTCCACCAGGGCGAAGCCGGGCGCGGTGCGCTTCATGCCGAGGTACTCGTCCAGGATGACGTCCATCGCGGCCGCCCAGCTCTCCGGCGGCGCCTCCTCCAGTCGCACGGTGACGCGCTCGGCGTAGTCGCGCAGGTTGCGCTGGGCGAGGGCGTCGGCCATCTGCCGCTTGTTGCCGAAGAAGCGGTACACGGAGCCGATGGGCACCCCGGCCCGCTCGGCGACTCCGCGGGTGGTCAGGGCGTCGTAGCCGACCTCGTCCAGGAGGGCGGCGCAGGCGTCGAGGATTCTGGCCAGCCGTTCGGCGCTGCGCCGCTGGACGGGGGCCCGGCGGAGGGATGTCACATGGGGCACGGCCACATGATGCCTCGCCACCGGAAGGCGGAGAAGGGCTGGAGTCCTCGCACGTCCTCCGGGCGGCCGGTTCTCGCGCCACGGCCGGGTGAAGGGCGCGTCCGCCTCTTGCGCACACACCCCGTCATTCCTACGGTGCTCCATAGGAATTACGGAGAAGCGTGCGCAAGGGAGCGATCATGAGCGGGGACGCGCGGAAGACCGCCGAAGCACTGGCGTACCTGACGGGGTTCGGCAACGAACACGCCTCCGAGGCGGTGCCCGGCGCCCTGCCCGAGGGCCGCAACTCACCGCAGCGCGCGCCGCTCGGCCTGTACGCGGAACAGCTCAGCGGTACGGCGTTCACCGAGCCCCGCGCCCACAACCGCCGCTCCTGGCTGTACCGCGTCCGCCCCTCGGCCGCGCACCCCGCCTTCACCCGCACCGCCAACGGCGCGATCCGCACCGCCCCCTTCACCGAGACCGTGCCCGACCCCAACCGGCTGCGCTGGAGTCCGCTGCCCGAGCCGCTGCCGGGAACGGACTTCCTGGCCGGCCTGTGGACGCTGGGCGGCAACGGCGACGCGACCCAGCGCAGCGGTATGGCCGTGCACCTGTATCACGCCAACTCCTCGATGGACCGCGTCTTCTCGGACGCCGACGGGGAGCTGCTGATCGTCCCCGAGCGGGGCGGACTGCTGCTGCACACCGAGTTCGGCCGCCTCCATGTGGAGCCCGCCCATGTGGCGCTCATTCCCCGTGGGGTGCGCTTCCGTGTGGAGCTGCTCGATGAGTCGGCTCGGGGTTATGTGTGCGAGAACTACGGCGCCCACTTCCGGCTTCCCGACCTGGGCCCCATCGGCGCCAACGGCCTCGCCAACGCCCGCGACTTCCGCGCGCCGGTCGCCGCCTACGAGGACGTCGAGGGCCCGGTGGAGGTGGTCAACAAGTTCTGCGGCAACCTCTGGACGGCCACCTACGACCACTCTCCGCTCGACGTGGTCGCCTGGCACGGCAACTATGTGCCGTACGTCTATGACCTGCGGCGGTTCAATGTGATCGGCACCATCTCGTACGACCACCCGGACCCGTCGATCTTCACCGTCCTGACCTCCCCCTCGGACACTCCGGGTCTGGCGGGGGCCGACTTCGTGGTGTTCGCCCCGCGCTGGCTGGTCGGCGAGGACACGTTCCGGCCGCCGTACTTCCACCGGAACGTGATGAGCGAGTACATGGGCCTGGTCGAGGGCGCCTACGACGCCAAGACGGCGGGTCCGGGCGGCTTTGTGCCCGGCGGCGGTTCGCTGCACAACATGATGTCGGCGCACGGGCCGGACCGGGAGACCTTCGACCGGGCGAGCGCGGCCGAGCTGCGCCCGCAGCGGATCGACGACGGGCTGGCCTTCATGTTCGAGACCCGCTGGCCGATCGCCCTCACCCCGGACGCGGCCCGCGCCGATCACCTCCAGCGGGACTACGACGACGTGTGGCGCGGACTGGAGCCGCACTTCCGTGCCTCGTGACCGCTCCGGCTGCCGGCTCCGAGTGGCGACTCCCGTGTGCGACGGCTCCGTTGCGCCGACCGGTTCCAGACAGGTACGGATAGCCGCGTGACCTCCTTCGCCCCGGACTCGATCGTCCTGAACCGCAAGCTGCCCCTCTGGTACCAGGTGTCGCAGTCGCTGCGGGCCTCCATCCTGGGCCGCTCCCCCGAGGACCCGCTGCGGCTGCCCACCGAGGAGCGGCTGGCCGGGCACTACGGGGTGAGCGTGCTGACGATGCGGCAGGCGCTGAAGGAGCTGGAGGACGAGGGACTGATCAGCCGGCACCGGCGGCGCGGCACCTTCATCGAGCCGGGGGTGCGGCGCGGGGCACCGGTCAGGCTGCTCGGCTCGGTGGACGCGATCGTGGCCCAGCAGTCCGGGATGACGGCCGAACTGCTGGACGTCTCGCGGCTCCCGGTGCCGCCCGTGTGGGCGGAGCACTTCCCGGACCTCGCCGAGGTGGCGGTCTACCACCGGCTGCGCGGGGACGCGAAGACCGGCGAGCCGACCAACCACGCGGTCAACCACGTACGCCCGGAGCTGGCCGACCGGATCGACCCGGCCGATCTGGCCCGCTGGCCGATGACCAAGGTGCTGCGGGACGTGGTGGGCGCCGACATCAGCCGGATCACCGACACGGTGGAGGCCCGGCTCGCCGACCCGGAGACCGCCCGGCTGCTGGAGGTGCCGCTGCTGAGCCCGATCCTGCACTACACGGGCGTCACGTACGACACCTCGGGGCGCGTGCTGGACGTGGCCGTCATCCACTACCGGGGCGACCGCTTCTCCTTCACCGTCACCCTGGAGGCGACCTGAGCGCCGCCCCCGTTCCCCTGCCCCGTTCGGACCGAGGCCGTAGCATTCCGGGCGTGACGTACGAGGACGCGCCGCCGCTGGCGGACCTCATGCCGTGGTCCGTCGCACCGCTGCGGCCGGGCCGCGACTGGCCGACGGCCCCCGACCCGGCGTCCCTCAGGGCCCGCTGGACGGCCCTGCTGGCCGCCGAAGGGGCCGCGCGGGAGGCCCTGTTCGAGCCGACCCGGTCGCGCACCGTCCACTCGGCGGTGGCCCAGCTGCCCGGCCGGAACACCGGCACCGAGCGGCTGGCACGGGCCTCGGGACCGTGCCCGGAGCCGGTGCGGGTGCTCGCGGCGCCGTTCGACGAGCGCTGGCTCATCCCCGACCACCGGCTGATCGACCTCGCCCGTCCGGAGCTGTGGCGGGTGGCGGACGAGCGTCAGGTGTTCGTGGTGGAGACGGGTGCCGGGTTGCTTGCGACCTCACTGCCGCCGACCCTCGCCGCCGGACGCGTCCGCCCGCTGTACCGGCGTCCCGGCGGCGCCGAACCCAATCTCGCGCCGGGCCTGCTGGACGAGTTGGCGGTACGGCTCGGCTTCCGGCCCGCGGCGGCGGACGTGCTGGCGTGGACACTGACCGCGGTCCAGGCCGACCTCACCGTGCCGCTCACCGGGGACCCGGAGGTGTGGGCGCGGGGCGTGGCGGCCGGCCGGCGCGCGCTGTGGCTGATGCGCCGGGACGGCGAGCGTCCCAGGCTGCCCGGCGGCCGCCGCCCGTACGTCCGCGCACCGCTGCCCCCGTACCCGCGCAGCCTGCGCTACGACCCCGACGACGAGGCCCTGTTCCTGGACGAGGGCCGCGTCTCGCCCGTCCCGCGTGCGGCCTGGGAGCACGAGGTGGCCGGGGTCCGCACGCTGGAAGCCTGGATCACGGCCCGGACGGCCTCCGGTGAACCGGGCACCCTGACCGCGATCGGCCCCCGGACCTGGCCCCAGAGCTGGACGTCGGAGCTGCTGGAGCTGGTCACGGTACTGACCCTCCTGGCCGAACTCCCCGGCGCGGGGCCGGTGTCGCGGCCGATCACGGCAACGGAACTCCGGACGGCGGGAGTTCTCCCGCCCGCACCCCCGACCCGGCGCCCCGCCTCGGTGCTGGACCACCGGGAGGAGGGGCCGGAGGGACAGTTCGCCCTGCTCTGACGAGGTGCCGGGTGACAGCGGCGGCCCGCCGGGAGATCATCGCGGGCATGGATCTGCTGCCGCCGCCCCTGGAGGGCGTCACCGTCGTCGCAGTCGAACAGGCCGTGTCCGCCCCCTTCGCCACCCGCCAGCTGGCCGATCTCGGCGCCCGGGTGATCAAGGTGGAGCGGGTCGACGGCGGTGACTTCGCACGCGGCTACGACACCGCCGCCGAGGGACTGGCCTCGCACTTCGTCTGGTGCAACCGGGGCAAGGAGTCCATCGCGCTGGACCTGAAGGACCCGCGCGGCCTGGACGTCGTGCGGCGGCTGATCGCGGACGCCGACGTGTTCGTGCAGAACCTCGCGCACGGCGCGGCGGCCCGGATGGGCCTGGACGCGGCCACCCTGTGCGCGGCGGACCCGCGACTGATCGCCGTGGACATCTCCGGGTACGGAGGCTCCGGGCCGTACGCGGGCAAGCGGGCGTACGACATGCTCGTGCAGTGCGAGGCCGGGCTGGTGTCGGTCACCGGCACGCCCGAGCGGCCGGTGAAGGCGGGCATCCCGGCGGCGGACATCGCGGCCGCCATGTACGCCTTCTCCGGGGTGCTGGCGGCGCTGGTGCGACGCGGTGCGACCGGGCGGGGCGGCCCGGTGGAGGTGTCGATGCTGGAGGCGCTGGCCGAGTGGATGGGGCATCCGCTGCACCACACGATGCACGGGGGCGAACCTCCGGCGCGCACCGGCCTCGCGCACGCCGTGATCGTGCCCTACGACTCCTACCGGACGGCGGACGGTGGCCGGGTGCTGCTGTCGGTGCAGAACGACCGGGAGTGGCGGCGGCTGGCCGAACAGGTCCTTCGAAGGCCGGAGTTGGCCCAGGACCCGGCGTTCGCGACCAATGCGGCGCGGGTGGCCGGGCGGGAGCGGACCGACGCGCTGGTCGCCGGGGCGCTGGGCGCGCTGACGGCGGACGAGGCGCTGGCGCGGCTGGAGACGGCGGGGATCGCGTGTGCGCGGATCAGGGATCTGACGGAGCTGGCGGAGCATCCGCAGCTCGCCGCGCGGGAGCGGTGGCGGCGGGTGGGTTCGCCGGTGGGACCGCTGCGCGCGCTGCTGCCGCCCATCACCCTGCCGGGGGGTGCGCAGACGCGGCTGGGGGACGTGCCCGCGCTCGGCCGGCACACCGACGCGCTGCTCCGTGCTCTGGGGATGACGGACGACGAGATCGCGGCGTTGCGCCGGGACGGTGTGGCGGCCTGAGCGCGGTCGACGCGCGCAACTGCGGGGCGGGGCGCCTGTTCGGGGCCGGGCCGGGACCGGGCGGAACTCCGGGGAGTCCGCTCGGTACGGCTCAGTGGCTGCCGAACAGTGACCGGCGCAGCCGGCGCAGAGGCGCGAAGAGAGAGACCCGGCTGACGCGGACGCGCCGGTCGCTGCGCTGACGCACGGTGTCCCGCGCGGTCAGTTCACGCATCAGCGACGTCGCCTCGACCGTCTTCTGGTGCGGTATGGCAGGTCCGCCGAGCACCGCGAGGTGGCGGTCCAGACGCCTGCTGGTCGCACCACTGCCGCAGGTGATCGCAGGGACCCTGGCCCTGCTGCGCATTGCTATCTGCTCCATGTCACTCCCCACCCGTACCAATCCACCCGGCCCACGGGCAGAGTAACCCTATCGTCCCCCTAGGGCATGCGTGTATCTCGGCCACGGGATTCACCTTCCCCGCAAGGCGGTTGATCATCCCTAGTTGACTACTCTCCGAATCCGACTGATTTCAGGGTGAGTTGGACAACGGGCTGGCCGGTGGGGTGTGTGGAACCGCCGTTCGGCTCGACGGTCACGGCGAGTGACGCCGCTGACTTCCCAAGCCCCTTGACGGGCAAGGGCGTGTCGCCGGTGAGAAGCCCGAGAGAACGGGGCCCGGCGCCCGGACGCGTGAGCCACAGCTGATGCACCCGGCCGCCGGACGGGCTGCCGTATCCGCTCAGGGTGACGACGGCACGGCCCTCGGACGGCGAGGCGACGACGGCGAGGGCGCGGCCCTGCCCGTCGGTCCCGGCCGTGCTGCGCGCGTCGGGAGCGGCGAGAACGTGGGCGATGTCACGTGCCCGCGCCCGCTCGTCGGCGAGTCGTCCCTCGGCGCGCTGCGCCTGGACGGCGAAGAGCGAGGCGACGACGAGTGCGGCGGCGGCCGTGACGGTGGCGAACGGAACGAACAGCGGGCGCGGCCCGGCCCGCCTGGCACGGGCGGGCGGCGGCTGTACTCCCCATACGTGCGGAGGCAGTTGGGCGGTACGCGGCCGGCTGGCAGGAGCCGGTTCCTGCGGAGTGGCGCGCACGGCGGCCAGCACACGTTCGCGCAGGGCGGCCGGGGCGGGAGCAGCGGTGGACCAGGCCAGCCGGACGGCGTCCTCGGACAGTTCGCGGACCTCCGCCGTGCAGCGGCCGCAGCCCGCGAGGTGCTTCTCGAACCGGCGCCGCTCACCGGGGTCGAGGGCGTCCAGCACGTAGGGGGCGGCCAGCGAGTGCGGGTCCTCGCGGCGCAGCAGCCTGCCGAAGAGGGTCACGCGGCACCTCCGAGGCAGCCGCGCAGCCGGTTGAGGCCGTCGCGCATCCGGGTCTTGACCGTGCCGAGCGGCAGGGAGAGCCGTTCGGCGACCTCGCGGTAGGTGTAGCCGTCGTAGTAGGCGAGGGTGACGGACTGGCGCTGGAGGTCGGTCAGCCGTCGCAGGCAGCGGCGTACCCACTCCCTTTCCAGGCCGGCCTCGACCTCCTCGGTGACGTGGTCGAAGGCGGGTTCCCCGGCACGCAGGGCCTCGCGCTGTTCGCGTTCGCCGGCGGCGCGGGCGCTGCGCACCCGGTCGACGGCGCGACGGTGGGCGAGGGTGAGGACCCAGGACAGCGCGCTGCCGCGTGCCGGGTCGAACCGGCGCGCGGAGCGCCAGAGTTCGAGCAGCACCTCCTGGACCACCTCCTCGGACTGTGCGGGATCGCGCACCACCCGCCGGACCAGCCCGAACACCGGGCCGGAGACCAGGCCGTACAGCTCCTCGAACGCCTGGTGGTCGCCGCCCGCCACGCGCACCAGCAGTACCTCGGCACCCTCACCCCGGCCGTGGCCGCACCCGGCTCTGCCGGCGACCCCTCGCATCCGCACGAAAGCACACCTCCGGCGGTTGATACGGATCGGAGAGCCGAAAACGCGGGTCGGGAAGAAGGAAAAAGAAAGTTCCGCCCGGGCCAATCCGCGGTCGCCGACCGCTCCGTATACCCGTCCGTCAAGCAAGTCGGATTCGAGGACGGACGGCATGACTCTCTTCGCCAGAAGCGGCACGGCACGCAAGGGCCTGGTCCCGCTCATCTGCGGTGCGCTGGCCGCCGGCGGGCTCGCGGCCGCCGGTGTCGCCACGCTGGAGCCGGGGGCGGCCTCCGCCTCCTCCCACCGGGAGGCCCCGCTGATCTCGGGCACCCCGCAGTACGACAACACCGATCTGTACGCGTTCGTCAGCCCCGACAAGCCGGACACGACGACGATCGTGGCCGACTGGATACCGTTCGAGGAGCCGGCGGGCGGCCCGAACTTCTACACCTTCGCCGACGACGCGCAGTACGACCTGCACATCGACAGTGACGGGGACGCCCGGGACGACCTCCTCTTCCGCTACACCTTCAGGACGCGGACGAAGAACGGGAAGACGTTCCTCTACAACACGGGCCCGGTCACCAGCCTGGACGATCCGGACCTCAACATCACCCAGACCTACGACCTCGAACTGGTCCGCATGAAGGACGGCCACGCGATGTCACGGACGAAGGTGGCGGACGACGTGCCGGTGGCGCCGTCCAACGTGGGCAAGGCGTCCATGCCGGACTACGGCAAGCTGCGCTCCCAGGCGGTGTACCGGACGGCGGGCGGGGCGGCGACCTTCGCCGGACAGGCGGACGACCCGTTCTTCCTGGACCTGCGCGTCTTCGACCTGCTGTACGGCGGCAACCTCAGCGAGGTCGGCCGGGACACCCTCAAGGGCTACAACGTCAACACGATCGCCCTCCAGGTCCCCAACGACCTGATCCGGCAGTCGGCGGACCAGCCTGTCGTCGGCATCTGGTCCACCACCCAGCGCCGCAACGCCCAGGGCTACTACAGCCAGGTCTCCCGCCTCGGCAACCCGCTGGTCAACGAGGTGGTCAACCCGCAGGCCGACAAGGACCGCTTCAACGCCTCCCAGCCCTCGCACGACGCCCAGTTCCTGAAGAACGTCACCAACCCGGAGCTGCCCAGGCTCATCGAGGGTATCTACAAGATCGACGCCCCCGCCGAGCCGCGCAACGACCTGGTCGACGTCTTCCTCAAGGGTGTCAAGGGCCTCAACCAGCCGCCGGACGTGCGGCCTTCGGAGCAACTGCGGCTGAACACCTCGATCAAGCCGACCACGCACCCCAAGCGGCTCGGCGTACTGGACGGTGACAACGCGGGCTTCCCCAACGGGCGCCGGCTGACCGACGACGTGATCGACGAGGCCCTCCAGGTCGTCGAGGGCGAACTCCTGGGCGCCAAGAACGACCTGGGCGACGCCGTGGACGCCAACGACAGGAAGTTCGAGAAGTCCTTCCCCTACGTCGCCCAGCCCACGGCGGGTTCGCGCGGTGCGCTGGCCAGGGGCACGATCGCGGGCGCCGACGTCAAGAACCAGCTCGGCGACGCGCTGAGCCCGGCCTCGGCGGCGGGCGGTACCGGCAGCACCACGCTGATCGCTGGTTCGGCGGCGGCCGGCGCGGCCGGAATCCTGCTGCTCGGCACCGTCGTCGGCTGGTGGCGCCGCCGGATGCGGCGCGCGTACTGACCCCGGTCCCCAGAGCGACCGGCACGGCCCGTATTCCTTCCCCCACGGCGGGCCGCGCCGGTCTTCCCTACCACCATCAGGCGAACCAGGAGAGGGCGATGGGCCCGCGTACGAGTAGTGACGAGCAGACCGACGGGGCACAGGAGGGTGCCGTCCGGGGCCGCCGGACGGCGTGGCGGGTGGCGTCCGCCGCCCTGCTGGCCGTCGCCCTGACCGGTGGCGCGGTCGCCTTCGGGGCCGCGCGGGACGGCGGGCGGGCGGCCCCGGCCGGCGCCGTCGCCGCGATGGACCCCGGTGCGCCGGCGGGCGCCGACCCGGACGCGGCCGTCGCCGCTCTCCAGGGCCACCTGAAGGCGCAGCCGAAGGATCACGACGGCTGGGCCGCCCTCGGCCTCGCCTACGTGGAACAGGCCCGCACCAAGGGCGACCCGGCCCGGTACCCGCAGGCGCAGGCCGCCCTGAGGCGTTCCCTCGCGCTCGCCCCCGGCAACGACAGGGCGGTGGCCGGGCAGGCCGCCCTCGCCGCGGCCCGCCACGACTTCACCGGCGCGCTCGCAGCCGCGGACCGCGTCCTGAAGCACAATCCCTACGACGAACGCGCCCTCTGCTCCCGCATCGACGCCCTGGTCGAACTCGGCCGCTACCCGGAGGCGGCCCGCGCCGCCGACACCGCCGACGCCCGCAGGCCCGGCACCCCCGTCTTCACCCGGTA
This sequence comes from Streptomyces sp. NPDC001781, assembly GCF_053596035.1. NCBI lineage: Bacteria > Bacillati > Actinomycetota > Actinomycetes > Kitasatosporales > Streptomycetaceae > Streptomyces > Streptomyces sp. NPDC001781. The sequence continues at coordinate 72,134 of NZ_JBSFFI010000020.1, forward strand.
CGCCTACGTGCACGAGCTTCGCGGCGACGTCACCACGGCCCGGCGCGTCCTCCAGCAGGCCCTCACCGGGGCGACCTCCCCTGGCGACATCGCCTACGTGGCCACCCAGCTCGGGCAACTCGCCTGGAACCAGGGCGACTACAAAACCGCTCTCACCCGGTACGCCCGTGCCCTGGCCGCCGACGACGGCTACCTCCCCGCCTTGGAGGGCAGGGCCCGCGCCCAGGCGGCGAGCGGACGGCGGGCCGCCGCCGTCAAGGGACTGGAGGCGGTCGTCGCCCGCGCCCCGCTGCCGACCTCGCTGGTCGCGCTCGGGGAGCTGTACGAGGCGCGCGGTGGCGCCGGGGACCGCGAGAAGGCGCGGCGGCAGTACACGCTCGTCCAGGCGTGGACCGCGCTGGCCCGCGCCAACGGCGTCGACGCCGACCTCGACACCGCGCTGGCCGCCGCCGACCACGGGGACAGGGCGGCCGCCCTGCGCGCGGCCCGCGCCGAGTGGGGCCGCCGGCACACCGTCCACACCGCGGACGCCCTGGCCTGGGCACTGCACGTCAACGGCCATGACGCGGAAGCCCTCGCGCACGCCCGCGCGGCCACCGCCACCGGCTGGCCCAACGCGTCCTTCCTCTACCACCGGGGCGTCGTCGAACTCGCCACCGGCCACCGGGAGGAGGGCCGCGCCTCGCTGGCGGCGGCGCTGAAGCTGAACCCCGGCTTCTCCCCGCTCGGTGCCGCCGAGGCGCGCGAGGCACTGGAGGCGGCCAAGTGAGACTCCGCCGCTCCCTCGCCGTCCTCACGGGCGCCTGCGCCGTGCTGCTCGGCTCCGCCCCGGCGGCGAACGCGCACCCCCTGGGCAACTTCACCGTCAACCGGTACGACGGGCTGGTCGCGGCTCCCGGACGGCTCCGCGTCACCCATGTCGAGGACCTGGCGGAGATACCGGCGACCCAGGCGAAGCCGGACCTGGAGCGGCTCGGGACCGCCCGGTGGGCCGAGGCGCGCTGTGCCGGGGCGGCGCGGGGCAGCGAGGTCACGGTGGGCGGGCGCCGGGTCGCGCTCACGGTGTCGGCCGCGCGGGCCGAGCTGAGGCCGGGGCAGGCGGGGCTGGACACGCTGCGGCTGGAGTGCGTGGAGTCGGCACCGCTGCCAGGGGGCGCGACGGCGGACGTCGGCTTCCGCAGCGCCGGAGTGTCGTCCGGGCCGGGCTGGCGGGAGGTCACGGCGCGGGGCGACCGGATGACGCTGAGCCGGTCCGACGTGCCGCGCGACTCGGTCTCGCGTGAACTCACCTCCTATCCGGCGGGCTTGCTGTCCTCCCCCGCCGACACCTCCACCGCCCGGTTCACCGCCCGGCCGGGCGGGACCGCCCTCTCACCGCGACGGGACGCCCCCGGCGACTCGGTGCTGCCGCGCGGCGCCGACCGCTGGACCCGGGCCCTCACCGGCCTGGTCGCCCGGCGCGACCTCACCCTCGGCTTCGCCTCGCTCGCCCTGCTCGTCGCGGTCGGCCTGGGCGCGGCCCACGCGCTGGCACCGGGACACGGGAAGACGCTGATGGCCGCCGCCGCTGCCGCCCGGGGCGTGCGGGCCCGGCTGCGTGACGTACTCCCGCTGGCCGCCTCGGTCACGGTCACCCACACCCTGGGGGTGGTCGCGCTGGGGCTCCTGGTGACGGCCGGTTCCGCCGCGACCCCCTCGGTGGTGGCGTGGCTGGGGGTGGCGAGCGGGGCGCTGGTGCTCGGCGCGGGACTGAACCTCGTACGGCGGGCCTGGCGGGAGCGTGGGATGCGGGCGGGGCATACGCATGAGCACGCCCCGGGCACCGAGGTGGAGGTGCGGGCGCTGGCGCTCGTGGGTGGGGGCGATGGTGAGGAGACCCACGCGGGCACGCACCATGGTGCAGGGCCACATGTGCCGAACCCACCTGCAGGGAACACAGCTGTGCCGAGCACACATGGGGCAACCACCCATGGGGCGGGCGCACAGGGAGAGACCCCACATGTGGCCGACCACCACCCGCACCCACCCGACCACGACCGCGAGCACGACCACCCTCACACCCACACCCACACCCACACCCACACGCACGGCGGCCACACCCACTCCCACTCCACCGCACCCACCCTCAAGGGCACTCTCCTCCTCGGCTTCGCGGGCGGTCTCGTACCCAGCCCCTCCGCCGTGGTCGTCCTGGTGGGCGCCGCCGCCCTCGGCCAGGCATGGTTCGGCCTCCTCCTCGTCGTCGCGTACGGCGCCGGCCTGGCCCTCACCCTGACCGCCGCCGGCTTCGCCGTGGTCCGGCTCGGCCCGGTCGCCGGCCGGCTCCTGGACCGGAGCCCGGCCCGCCGCGCCCATCCCCTGGCCGTACTGCTCCGCCGTACGGTCCCCCTGGTCTCCGCGCTGGCCGTGCTGCTGGTGGGCGCCGGGTTGATGCTCAAGGGGGTCGCAAGCGCCGTCGGCTGAGCTGCGTTGGTCAGGATTCGCGCGACGTGCCGTGGGGAGAAGCCCGTGTCAGAACAGCCGGGACGCGATCGGTTGATCGCCGGCCGTTACCGTCTGCTGTCCCCGCTGGGCGAGGGCGGCATGGGCACGGTGTGGCGCGCCCACGACGAGGTGCTGCGGCGCGAGGTGGCCGTCAAGGAGGTACGCGCCCCGGCCGGGCTGCCCGCCGGGACGTGGAGCGGATGTACGCCCGCCTGGAGCGCGAGGCCTGGGGCTGCTGCTCGGCGGTGCGCTGCTCTTCGACGCCGACGGCGACAGCTTGCCGCCGGTTCGCCGGTGTTCACCGCGACCTTCACCGTGGGGCGGCTGCCCGCCGAGGTGCGCTACCGGTGGAAACTGAGGCACGGCTCGTTCGAGGGCGAGCAGTGGCGCACGCTGTCGTTCCCGGAGGGCGGCGAGCGCACCGGGCTGGCGCGGGTGACCGTGCGGACGGACGACGAGGACGGCACGTCGGAGAACGCGATCAGCGTGGAGGTGCGCGAGCCGGAGCGGGTCACGTCCGGCGAGGTGCCGTTCACCGTGACGTGTGACAGAACGACGGAGACCCCGTCGGACGGGGCCTCCGCTTCATCCTCCGGCACACCCTGAAATTTCATTCGTTCGGGTGAGTCCCGTACGGCTCTCTTTGACGGGGTCACCCAGTCGGGCCGCGTGGGTCAGGCGGCGTTGGTGAATACGGGGAGGTAGCCGCCGGACTGTCCGGCCGCCGTCGGGTGGTACGACTCGCCGATGTTGGTCCAGTTGACGCTGTGCAGCCAGGAGTTGCTCGAGCAGATCTCGTGGCCGGTGAAGGTGGTACGGACGTCACCGAAGACGAAGCCGTGGGCCTGCGCGCGCTTCTGGATGGCGCTGTTCATGTAGTCGGAGGCGCTGTTGATCGCGGAGCGCTTGGTCTCGGAGAGGCCGAGGCAGGCCTGGCCGAGCAGGTAGAAGCGCGGGTAGCCGATGACGACCACGCGGGCTGAGGGGGACTTGGCGCTGATCGCGTTGTACACGGCGTCGAGCTTGCCGGGCAGCGTGGAGTCGATGTACGAGCGGGCGGTGTTGATCCGCGAGAGGCAGGTGCTGTCGGACTGGATGACACAGGTGGTCATGACGTCGGCGAAGCCGGCGTCGTTGCCGCCGATGGTGATGGACACCAGGCCGGTGGAGGAGTTGAGCGAGCCGAGCTGGTTCGCGAGGACGTCGTCCGTGCGGGCGCCCGAGCAGGCGTTGAAGGCGAAGGAGGACGGACCGTGCGCGGCGTTCCAGAGGTAGGGGTACGCCTTGGTGCTGCGGTCGCAGGCGCCGCTGGAGCTGATGTAACTGCCTGAGCCGACCCCGGAGGAGTAGGAGTCGCCGAGAGCCACGTAGCCGCCGGTGGCGGCCTGCGACGATCCGGCACCGGCGAGGGTGAAACCGGTGGCGAGGAGGAGTGAAGCCACGTATGCCGCAATTCGGGTACGTCTCATGGAATCTCCCTTAGCGGAATCTCTGCCACAACTTTGGTACCAGCTACGCGCGTTGACGGGAAGTGTTCATGCCAAAACAATTTCGGCCCTCAACCACGATGGCGCGCGATGGCGTGACGCCCCGCCACATAGCAGAAACCACAGACGAGTTCGGCCACAATCCCCCGGATGGGTCGCGGGGACAGGGGTCGTCTTGACGCCCTCGGAGCGGCTGGGCCACATTGAAGCCCGGCATCCGGCGCGTCGGGGGGCAAAGTCGGCCCATGCGGTCCTCAACTGGCAGCAGATCCAAAGCAGACGGTTCCACGGCAGGGAGTGACGGCACGGCATGGACGGGACCGGGGAGGGACCTGTCCGCGCTGCTCGCCGGAGTGGCGACCGGCACCGCCGCGTGCGGCGCGCTGCTCGCACTGACCGATTCCGGCTCACCGCTGCGCGGACCGTGCGCGCTGTTCTTCCTGCTCGCCGCGCCCGCTCTGGCCATCGCCACGGCGCTGGGCGGACTCGACCCCTTCGGCCGGCTGATCGTCGCGCTCGCGGGGGCGGTGGCGCTCGACATGCTGGTCGCCCAGGCGATGCTGACCGTGCACCGCTGGTCGGTGAGCGGCGGGATCGTCGCCGTGACCGTACTCAGCCTGCTGATCGTGGCGGCCGGCCGCGTCCGGCGGCGGGCGGATTCGCGGGGGCGCACGCGCGAGGGGGCACCGGGGGGGAGTGAAACAGGCCAAAGTCCCGTAACGGCCGAACCAACCGAATCGTGAGACCACGTCCAGGTCTTGCGACTCGTCTTCTATCGTCAATACCGTCGTACATCTCACCCGTATCGGTCCGTCGCCCACGGTTCAGGGGAGGGCTCGGAGCCGTGACGTACCGGGGTGAGGCGCGGTAGGGGGGTGCCGCGCTCGGTGACCGCACCAGGTGACCGGGCCGTGCCGCGCGACCTGAGGTCCTCGCACGCTTCGGGGCCCGGTCAGCTTTGCCAGCTCGTTCTTTCCGGCCCGGAGTGCGTTTCGCCGTGCCTGGGCCGAGGACGAGAACCCCCCTTTCGAACCGGACACACATCCGGGCCGCCCGAGGGGCGGGCGGTCCACCGGACGAGAGGGACCACAGTCATGAGTTCTGTTCTGCGCACGCCGGGTCCGGACCGCGACCCGCTGCTCTCGGCCCACTACCGGCCCATCTCCTCGCACCTGGCGATCACTCCGCCGGTGAGCGTGGTGATCCCCGCCATGAACGAGGCGGAGAACCTGCCGTACGTCTTCAAGACACTTCCGGACTGGATTCACGAAGTGGTCCTGGTCGACGGCGACTCCACCGACGACACGGTGGACGTCGCCCGTTCGCTGTGGCCGGACGTGAAGGTGGTCGCGCAGCGCGGCAAGGGCAAGGGGGACGCCCTGATCAGCGGATTCGAGGCGTGCTCCGGCGACATCATCGTGATGGTCGACGCGGACGGCTCGGCCGACGGCAACGAGATCGTCTCCTACGTCTCCGCACTGGTGTCCGGTGCCGACTTCGCCAAGGGCTCGCGGTTCGCCAACGGCGGCGGCACCGACGACATGACCCTGATCCGCAAGCTGGGCAACTGGGCGCTGTGCACGGTCGTCAACCGCAAGTTCGGCGCCCGCTACACCGACCTCTGCTACGGCTACAACGCGTTCTGGCGGCACTGCCTGGACAAGATCGACCTGGACTGCACGGGCTTCGAGGTCGAGACGCTGATGAACATCAGAGTGGTCAAGGCCGGGCTGAAGGTGCAGGAGATCCCCAGCCACGAGTACCTCCGCATCCACGGCACCAGCAATCTGCGGGCCGTGCGGGACGGACTGCGGGTGCTCAGGGTGATCCTCCAGGAGCGTTCCAACCGGCGTGCGCTGCGCCAAAGACACCGCTCGCCGCTGGCGGACTCCCGGCGGGGAGCGGCGTCTTGACCGCTCCGTCCGTCTCCGTCGTGATCTGCGTGTACACCGAGGACCGCTGGGAGGACATGCTCGCGGCCGTCGCCTCGGTGCGCGCCCAGTCCCATCCGGCGCTGGAGACCCTGCTGGTGGTGGACCACAACCCCGTCCTGCTGGACCGGCTGGCCGCCGAGTACGAGGAAGCGGACGTCCCGGTCCGGGTGCTCGCCAACGCCGGCCCGCGCGGCCTGTCCGCGGGCCGCAACACCGGGATCGCCGCGTCCGGGGGCGAGGTGATCGCGTTCCTCGACGACGACGCGGTGGCCGAGCGGGACTGGCTGCGCCGTTTCGCCGAGGGGTACGCCGACCCGCGTGTGCTGGCGGTCGGCGGCCGGACCGAGCCGGTGTGGGCGTCGGGACGGCGGCCGGCCTGGTTCCCCGAGGAGTTCGACTGGGTGGTGGGCTGCACCTACCGGGGCCTGCCGCCCGGCCGGGTCCGGGTGCGCAACGTACTGGGCGGCAACGCCTCCTTCCGGCGCACCGCGTTCGACCTGGCGGGCGGTTTCGCCACCGGGATCGGCCGGGACGGTGACCGGCGTCCGCTGGGCTGCGAGGAGACGGAGCTGTGCATCCGGATCAGCCGCGCCCGGCCGGACGCCGTCCTCCTCGTCGACGACCGCGCGGTGATCCACCACCGGGTGCCCGAGGTCCGTGAGCGCTTCGCCTACTTCCGCACCCGGACGTACGCCGAGGGCCTGTCGAAGGCTCTGGTGGCCCGGAGCGTGGGCGCGGCGAAGGGGCTGGAGTCCGAACGCCGTTACACCGCAAGGGTGCTGCCCGCCGGGATCGCCCGCGGGCTGCGGGACGCGGTACTCGCCCGGCCGGGCGGCGCGGGACGGGCCGGGGCGATCGTGGCGGGCGTGCTCGGCGCGGCCGGCGGCTACGTGATGGGCAGCCTGCGGGCCCGGCGCGGCGGGCCCGGTTTCGCGGTGCCGCCGGTGGAGGTGGGCGGATGACCGGCACGGCGGTACCGATCCTGATGTACCACGCGGTGGCGGCCTCGCCCAACGACGCGACCCGCGCGCTGTCGGTGGCGCCGGAGGCGTTCGCGGAGCAGATGGCGCTCATCGGCGACCTGGGCCTGACCCCCCTCACCACCGAGAGCCTCGCGGCCCACTGGCGCCACCGGCGGCCGCTGCCCGCCCGGCCGGTGCTGATCACCTTCGACGACGGCTACGAGGGCGTCCACCGGCACGCCCTGCCCGTGCTCGCCGAGCACGGCTTCCCGGCCACCCTGTTCGCCTCGACCGGCTGGCTCAGGGGCGCCCACGACACCGGGGGCGGCCTGGACGCCATGCTCGACTGGGACCAGGTGCGCGAACTGGCCGGCTGCGGGGTGGAGATCGGCGGCCACACCCACAGCCACCCGCAGCTCGACCAGTTGGACGACACCGCGCTCGCCGCCGAGCTGGAGCACAGCACCCACATCCTCACCGACGAGCTGGGCGCGCGCCCGGTGTCGTTCGCCTACCCCTACGGTTACTCCAGCCGCCGGGTCCGCCAGGCGGTGCGGGCGGCGGGGTACGCCCAGGCGCTGGCGGTCGGCAACGACCTGGCCCGGCGCCGGCAGGGCCCGTACGCGCTCCGCCGGGTCACCGTACGGCGCGGTACCGGGGTGGCCGAGTTCGAGCGGCTGCTCCAAGGACGTTCCATCGCACGGGACTTCGCCAGGGACCGTGCGCTCACCAAGGGATACGCACTCGTGCGAAGAGCACGCCAGGTCTGCCGGAAGGCCATCCGCTCCCGTGTCTGACACGACCACCGCCCAAGAGGCCGCCCCGGCCGTCGCCGCGCCGGGGCGCCGCCTGCGGCTGCCCTTGCCGGGCCGCGTGTCCGGCGGCAGTCCGCTGTTCCGCAACGCCTACGCGCTGATGCTGAACACCGGCATCTCCGCCGTCCTCGGTCTCGGCTTCTGGCTGGCGGCGGCACGCTACTACTCGGAGTCGGCGGTCGGGCAGGGCTCGGCCGCCATCGCCGCGATGAAGCTCCTCGCGGGACTGACCGCGGTGACCCTGACCGGCGCCCTGGCCCGTTTCATCCCGGTCGCCGGACGCGCCACCGCACGGCTCATCTTCCGTACCTATGCGGGAAGTTCGCTGGTGGTTGCGGTGGCGGCGGGGGTGTTCCTGCTGACGCCGGACGTGTGGGGGCCCTCGTACCGGTTCCTGCACGGGCCGGTGAACGGGCTCGGGTTCCTCGCGGCGGTCGTCGCCTGGAACGTGCTCACGCTGCAGGACGGGGTGCTGACCGGACTGCGCAGCGCGCCGTGGGTGCCGGTGGGCAACACCGTGTTCTCGGCGGTGAAGCTGGGGCTGCTGGTGGCGTTCGCGGTGGCGATCCCGACCGCCGGGGTGTTCGTGTCCTGGGTGGCGGCCATCGCCACCTCGGTACTCCCGCTGGGCTGGCTGGTGTTCCGGCGGCTGGTGCCCCGGCACACGGCGGCGACCGAGGGGCGGGCGCATCCGCCGACGCTGCGGGAGATCGGCCGGTTCCTGGCCGGCGACTACACCGGCTCGCTGTTCTCGCTCGGGGTGGTCTACCTCGTCCCGGTGATCATCGCGTCGCAGGTCAGCGCCGAGGACAACGCGTACTTCTACATCACCACCACCATCGGCGGCACCACCAACCTGCTCGCCATCAACATGGGCGCCTCGCTCACCGTGGAGGGCTCGCACGACCCTGCGCGGCTGGCCGCGAACACCCGGGCGGCGCTGCGGCGGATGGCCCGGATCATGCTGCCGGTCGCGGGTGTCCTCTTCGTCGGCGCCCCGTGGATCCTGGGTGTGTTCGGCGCGGGGTACGCGGACGCGGCTACTCCGCTGCTGCGCTGGTTCGCGGTCGGCGCGGTGCTGCGGGTGGTGATGGAGACCTACTTCGCGGTGCTGCGGGCACAGAGCCGGACCTCCGGACTCGCTTGGCTGCAGGGGCTGTTGTGCGTTCTGGTACTGGGTCTGACGTTGCTGCTCCTGCCGCGGATGGGGCTGACCGGCGCGGGTGTCGCGGAGATCGCCAGCCTGGCGGTGATCGTGGCCGTGGCCGCGCCGCGTCTGTGGCAGGTGATCCGGCCCGGCCCGGTGACCGCGGCCCCGGACGGCGACCTGGCCGACCTGGGTCCGCGCGAGGCGATACGGCCGGTGCCCTCGTGGGTCGAGAAGAAGGAAGAGGCGGCCGCGTCCTTCGGCACGCCCTCGCAGGCGGCCGCACCGGTTGCCGCGCCGGCGGCCCCGCCCGCCGCCCGGCCGGCGGGGCCGCCGGAGGAGAAGAGATCTCCCACCGGGCCTCCCCGGCCCCGCCGCTCCCCGACCCGCACGGGTCTGGTTCTCGGCTCCCTCCTCCTCGCCGCGCTTCTCCTCTACTGGATCCCCGCGCTGCGCCTGACCGACGCCGGCCTGGACCGGATGGGCGGCCTCGGCCTGGTCTCGGTGCTGCCGCTGCCGACGCTGGCCGGTGCCGCACTGCTGGTCACGGTGTTCGCCGCCCTGCTCAGGCTGCGCCGGGAACACCGGGCGCTGCTGCTGCTGACCCTGGTGGCGACGGTGTTCTCGCTGCACGCGCTGCCCGCCGTGATCGAGAGCGCGCCCAGGTTCCCCACGGCCTGGCAGCACCTGGGCTTCCTGGATCACATCGACCGCACCGGTTCGACCGTGCCGGACCTGGACGCCCGCTGGAGCTGGCCGGGCTTCTTCGCGGTCACCGCGTTCGCTGCCGAGGCGTGCGGGGTGTCGGACTTCACCGAGGTGATCCGCTGGTGGCCGACGGCCATCCAACTCGCCTCCCTGGCACCGATGTTCCTGCTCACCCGGTCACTCCGGGCGAGCTGGCGGGCCCGGTGGGCCGGGGTGTGGCTCTTCGCGCTGAGCGGCTGGGTCGGGCAGGACTACTTCTCCCCGCAGGGCTTCACCTATCTGCTGTACCTGGTGTTCGTGGCGGTCCTGCTGCTGTGGTTCCGGGCCCCGCACATGATCTGGTCCCGGTTCCGGCCCGGCGAGGCCGAGGTGGAGCCCACCGGCCGGGGCCAACGCGTGGTGCTGCTCCTGGTGCTGATCGCCCTGTTCATGGCCTGCGTCCCGGCCCACCAGCTCACCCCGTTCGTGATGCTCGGGGTGCTCGCGGCGCTGGTGTGCTTGCGCCGGTGCGAACTGCGCGGGCTGCCGCTGCTGTTCGCGGTGGTGGTGGCGGTGTGGGTGGGCTTCATGGCGGAGCCGTACTGGTCGGGACACTTCGACGAGCTGTTCGGCGGCCTCGGCGGGGTCGGCGGCAATGTGTCGACCTCGGTCTCCGGCCGTATCGAGGGCGGGAGTCCGACCCACAAGCTGGTGCTGTACACCCGCGTGCTGCTGGCCGGTTCGGTGCTGGCACTGGCCTGCTGGGGGTGGTGGCGGCGGCGCCGGCACGGCTACCGCGAACGCTCGCTGCCGGTAGTCGCGTTCGTGCCGTTCCTGGGCTTCGGCATGCAGTCGTACGGCGGCGAGATGGCGCTGCGCGTCTTCATGTTCGCGCTGCCGGGCGCGGCACTGCTGGGGGCGCTCGCGCTGTTCCCGCGTACCCGTGCGGACGAGCGGCGGCGGATGGACCTGGGCGCTCCGGCCGCGCTGCTGGCCGGGCTGGTGCTGATCGGCGGCTTCCTGGTGGCCCGCTGGGGCAACGAGCCGTTCGAGCGGACCCGGCCCGGCGAGGTCGCGGCGATGAACTGGGTGTACGCGCACGACAGGCCGACCGTACGGCTGCTGTGGCTGACCACCGACACGGTCAACGACGTGACTCCGGCGCTGGCCTGGGGCGCCCGGGACATGGAGCGGGTGACCTATGTGCCCACCCTCGCGCCTCCCGACCCGGTGCTGGTGTCCGGGCTGGTGAAGTCGCTGAAGGACGCGGGCCCGAACTCGTATCTGATCGTCAACGAGAGCCAGGTCCGCTATCTGGAGCTGGACGCGGGCTATCCGGCTTCCTGGGAGTCCCGGCTGAACCGCGCGCTGGACGGCCGGGCGGAGCTGTCCAAGGTCCTGGTGAACGCGGACGCCACCGTGTACGCGCTGCGCGGCGGCGGGCCGGCGGCGGCACCCGGGCCGGACCCGGGTCCGATCGGGCCGCAGATCACCTGGACACCGTGGTCGGTGGTGGGCGCGCTGGCCGCCGGGGTGCTGATCCTGCTGCTGGCGGGGCGTGAGGTGCTCCGGGTGGCGGGCCGGCCGGGCGTGGGCCTGCTGCGGCGGTCGCAGAGCGCGTTCTGGTTCGCGATGCCGCTGCTGGCGGTGGTGCTGGCCTCGCTGGTGCAGCGGTTCCTCACGATGAGCTGAGGAGGGTGCGGTGGCTCAGCGGTCGAGCCACCGCACCTCATAGCCGCGCATCTGGAACCGCTTGCCGTCGACGCGGGCGACGACCGGGCGGTCCAGGGTGTTCACCACCAGGACGGTGTCCCGGCTCGCCAGGACGCGGAGGCCGGTCCGGACGTCGGCGTCGACGGACACCGTCTCGTACCGGGTGCCGGGCGGGAACGCCTTGCCGAAGCGGGAGACCAGGCCGTACATGGGCAGTGCGCGGCCGCCTCCGGTGTCACCTGTGGGGGTCCACAGGCAGCCGGGGCAGTCGGCGCCGCTCTTCCTCTCCGGGTTCCAGTAGAAGCCGGATTCGGCGCCGCCCCGGACCATGGCGATCAGCCCGGCGGCGTGCACGGCGATCCGGCGGTCCTCGGACCAGCCCTCGCGGCGGTCCTGGGAGTCGGCGGGCTCCACGTAGTACTCCGCCCACCACAGCGGGAGGTCGTGCGTGCGCTCGCGCACCCACTCCCCCACGGCCGTGAACTTGTCGGTGGCGGCGAACTCGCCGGGGAGCAGCTCGTCGTCGTTGGTGTAGCTGGAGCCGTCGACCACCACGAAGTCGGCGCCCGACTTGTGGGCGTTCCAGTAGTCGAAGGCGTCCAGGACGCGCTGGTCCATGGCGCCCCACGGCCCGCGGACCTTGGCGGAGGCGTCGGCGGCGCGGGGGTCGACGCTGTCCATGGGGAGGTAGGGCCCGCCGACCAGGTTGTCCGGGTCGGCCTTCTTCAGCGCCGCGCGGACCAGGTTGTACAGCTTGGTGTAGCCCTCGTGGTCCCAGCGGCCCTCCGCCTCGTTCCAGAAGCCCTTGAACTCGTTCCAGACGACGAAGTGCCGTACGTCGGGATAGCGGCGGGCGACGGTGGCGGCGAGGTCGGCGAAGTCCTGGTAGTGCTCCGGGTCCGGCGCCCGCTCCAGCGAGTCCCGGCTCCAGTCGGTGGCCCCGGCACCGGCCTTGCCGCCCTTCATCCAGTCGGGGGCGCAGCACAGGGTGAGGACGGGGGTGCCGCCGGAGGCGCGGACGAAGTCGATGCGGCGGTCCAGGGCTGCGAAGTCGTAGCGGCCCTTGACCGGTTCGGGGTTGTCGGCGCCCCAGCCCATGACGGCCTGGTCCTGCGGGAGACCGCCGTCGCCCTTGAGCAGCCGGGCCACGCGGGCGCTTCCGCCGCCCTGGTCGGCGCTGTACTGGGTGTGGGTGAGACCCCAGCCCACAGCGGGACGGACGGGTCCGGCGGGGGCGCCGGGTGTGCCGTGCACCCTGTCGCCGTCGCGGGTGGTGCCGCTCGTGTCGGCGCCGCGTCCGGGGAGGGTGGTCAGGAGGGTCACCAGCAGGGCCAGCGCGGTCGCGCACACGCCGAGCAGGGCGGTGATCCGCCACCTCCGTGCCCCCGTGTACCACCGATGACTGCCCATCAGCTCCACAGTAACGGTGGGAACCCGGCGTCGGGCGTGAGTCGGGAACACCTGGGGACAAGCGGCGGAATTGCCGTGCGCGTGGTGCGCCGGTGCCCGATCATGGCGGCATGTCTGTGAATCCGCGGAACCCGCAGGACGCGCTGCCGATCAGGCTGAACGTCGACGACTCCGACTCGCCCTCCGACGTCGTCGACGCGCTGTTCCTCGGCCGTTTCGCCACGGGTGAGCAGCCTTACGCGCACGCGGCCAACATCGACCGGGTCCGCTCCGGGGCGACCCTGCTGCCGGACGGCGCACGGGTGCTGCGGGTGGCGCGGGACGAGGACCGCAGCGCGACCCTCGCGGAGGGCGACGGCTGGACGCTGCTGGTCTCCCGCTGGAACCGGGGCGCGGACGTGACGGTGACCGCGACCACGGCCGAGCTGGCCGAGGAGGTCCTGGGCCGGGCCACCGAGGGCGCGGCCGACGACCCCGCCCCGCAGCCGGACAACGTGACGATGGGCTTCTGGTACGTCTCGCCCCGGCGCGGCCCGCACCGCACCACCCGGCAGATCTCGGCCGGCACCTGGGAGGAGGTGCGGGCCAACTACACCGCGCCGGTGGCCCGGGCGCTGGACCGGCTGATGGGGACGACACCGCAGGACATCGCGGGCCGGCTCCTGCTGCTGCACGGTCCGCCGGGCACCGGCAAGACCTCCGCGCTGCGCACCCTGGCCCGGTCCTGGCGGGAGTGGTGCCAGGTGGACTGCGTGCTGGACCCGGAGCGGCTCTTCTCCGACGTGGGCTATCTGATGGACATCGCCATCGGCGAGGAGGACGGCACCGGCAAGGGCCGCTGGCGGCTGCTCCTGCTGGAGGACTGCGACGAGCTGATCCGGGGCGAGGCCCGGCACACCGCGGGCCAGGCGCTGTCCCGGCTGCTGAACCTGACCGACGGGCTGCTCGGCCAGGGCCGCAACGTCCTGGTGGGGGTCACCACCAACGAGGACCTGGAGCGGCTGCATCCGGCCGTGGTCCGGCCCGGCCGCTGTCTGGCCCGGATCGAGGTGGGCCCGCTGACCCGCCCGGAGGCGGTGAGCTGGCTCGGCGACCAGGCTCCGGGTCTCGGGCACGAGCTGGGCCGGGACGGCTCCACCCTGGCCGAGCTGTACGCGCTGCGCCGGGGTACGGCGCCGACGTCGGTACCGGGGGCGCGGGACGAGGCGGACGCGGGGCTGTATCTGTAGCCGTACCGGCTACCGGGCGGGCCCGCATCCCGGACGGGGCCGTCGCGGTGGGCTCCGGCCGTCCGCCCGCCCGGCCGGCGCGCGGATGTTTTCATGGACCCATGACCCTGTTCGTCGGTACGTCGGGGTGGCAGTACAAGAGCTGGCGGGGCGTGCTGTACCCGCCGGACGTGCCGGTGCGCCGGTGGCTGGAGGAGTACGCGGAGCAGTTCGCCACGGTGGAGCTGAACAACGCGTTCTACCGGCTGCCGTCCCGCGAGAACTTCGCGGGGTGGCGGGAGCGGCTGCCCGAGGGCTTCGTGGTGGCGGTGAAGGCGAGCCGGTATCTGACCCACATCAAGCGGCTGCGGGACCCCGAGGAGCCGGTGCGGCGGCTGATGAGCCACGCCGGGGGGCTGGGCGAGTACCTGGGCCCGGTGCTGCTCCAGCTCCCGCCGACCCTGCGCGCGGACCCCCCGCTGCTCGACGCCTGCCTGGCCTGCTTCCCGGCGACGACGCGGGTGGCGGTCGAGCCCCGCCACGACTCCTGGTGGACCCGGGAGACCCGCGAGGTGCTCGAGGCGCGGAAGGCCGCCCTGTGCTGGACGGACCAGTTGGGCCGCCCGGCGGGCCCGCTGTGGCGTACCGCCGGCTGGGGCTACGTCCGCTTCCACCGCGGCCGCGCCAAGCCCTGGCCCCGCTACGGCACCCAGGCCCTGCACTCCTGGGTGGACCGCGTCGCCACGACCTGGCCGGAGGGCCAGGACGTCTTCGCCTACTTCAACAACGACCCCGGAGGCGCGGCGGTCAAGGACGCGGCCGAGTTCGGCGGCCTGGCCCGCCGGGCGGGGCTGGAGGCCACACGGACACCGGAACCCTGGACACGGCGGTGAACGCCGTTCAGCCGGTGCCGTAGGAGGCGCGCAGGGCGTCGCGGACCGTGGCCAGGGCGGTGTCGTGGTCGAGGCCGAGGCGGCGGGCCCGTTCCGCGTACGCCTGTGCGGCGGTGCTCGCCTCGCGGGTGGCGGCGGGGGCGGCGACGTAGGTGCCGTTGCGGCCGCGGGTCTCGATCACGCCGTCCGCCTCCAGCGCCCGGTAGGCCTTGGCGACGGTGTTCACGGCGAGGCCGAGGGACTCCGCGAGGCCGCGCACCGTGGGCAGCCGGTACCCGGCCGGGAGTACGCCCGCCCGCGCCTGCTCGGAGATCTGCGCCCGGACCTGCTCGTACGGCGGCGCGCTGTCATCGATGTGGATCTTCAGGCTCACAGGGCCGATTCTCCCGCACCGGGCGGAAAATGAGAGGCACTCCGGCGGTCCCGCCCGTACGGTGCCTGCTCATGACCGTACTCGTGCGCGATCTGCGCCCCGACGTGCCGGCCGACACCGAGGGTTTCGCCCGGGTCCGGCGGCTGGCGCTGCCGTACATCCTGTTCACCCCCGAGTCCGTACGCCACGTCCTCACCCGGAGCCATCCGCAGGCGCGGTTCCGCTCGCTGCTCGCGGAGGAGGACGGGGAGGTGATCGGCACGGCGCAGGTGGCGCTGGCGCACGACAGCACGGAGCCGGGGCAGGCGTACGTCAACGTCCATGTGCGTCCGGAGCGCACCGGCCGGGGGGCCGGGCGTCTGCTGGTCGCCGCCGCCGAGGAGTACCTCGCCTCGCTGGGCGCCACCCGGCTGTACTCCTGGGTGCTGGACGAGCCGGCCAGTGTCCGGTTCGCCGAACGGCACGGCTACCGGGCCGGCCGCCCGGCCCGTTTCCTCCGCCTCGATCTGGCGCACGGCACCCTCCCGCCGCTGCCGAGGACTCCGGCCGGGGTGGAGCTGCGCACGGCCGCCGACTTCGCGGCCGACCCGCGTCCGCTGTTCGAGCTGGACGCCGAGACCGTGGCGGACGAGCCCGGCGAGGTCACGCTCGCCTACGCCGACTACGACGCGTGGCTGGCCGAGATCTGGGAGCACCCGCTGCTGGACCGCGCTCTGACCGCCGTGGCGGTGGTGGACGGCCGTCCGGCCGCCTTCAGCGTGGCCCATTCCGACGGCGCCACCCGCTACTTCACCGTCATGACCGGTACCTCCCGCCCCCACCGGGGCCGGGGGCTGGCCAAGCTCGCCAAGCTGCATTCGCTGCACCGCGCCCGCGCGGCCGGCCACACGGAGGCGTTCACCGGGAACGACGCGGGCAACGGGCCGATGATCGCCGTCAACACATGGCTCGGCTACGAGCTCTGCGCCACGGAGGTGCGGTATGTCCGAGAACTCCGCTGATCCGAGAAGTGAGTTGGAGGTCGTACTCGTCAAGGCGGGGCGTACGAAGATCCGTTATCCGGCGGCGCTGCTCGCGGACGACGGCACCCGTGTCTCGGTCCGCGCCCCCTGGGCGGGCGAGGCCGCACGGGACTTCGGGTTCGTGCGCTTCGAGGCGGGTGACGTCCTCACCGAGCACTACTGGCGGGACCGCTGGTACGCGGTGAAGGAGGTCCGCGCCGGGGACGGCACCCTGAAGGGCTGGTACTGCGACATCACCCGGCCCGCCGTCCGGTCCGGCGCCGAACTCGTCGTGGAGGACCTCGACCTGGACCTCTGGGTCTCCGGCGACGGCGAGGTCGTACTCCGGCTGGACGAGGACGAGTTCGCCGCGAGCGGGCTGGCGGAGCGGGACCCCGGGGCCGCGGCCGCCGCCCGGTCCGCGCTGGACGAACTGGAGGCGCTGGCCCGCGGGGAGGGGCTCACGGGCCTGGTGTGAGCCTCAGATCTCGGCCAGCACCGCGTACCGCTCGTCGGTGACACTCTTCCCCCACAGCAGCGGGTCGCCGGACAGCGGCTCCACCCGTATCCGCCGGGCCAGGGGGGCCAGCATGCCGGTGACCTCGTCGACGGGCGTGCCGACCGGGGAGAGGCTCCCCCACACGCCCTCGACCAGCACGAACCGGCCGCCGGGGCGCAGCAGGGTGCGCCAGTGGCGCAGCACCCCGGCGGGGCGGGGCAGCGTCCACAGCACATGCCGCACGAGGATCACGTCGTGGTCCTCCGCCGCCACCGGCGGTAGGGCCGCGTCTCCCCGCAGGATCCGCGCGTCCTGCCCGGCGAGCTTGGCGCGGGCCCGGTCGACCATGGCCGCGGAGGCGTCGACACCGGTCACCCGGTGTCCCTGCTCGGCGGCCAGCAGCGCGAGACTTCCGGTGCCGCAGCCCAGGTCGAGCACGTCCGAGGGCCGGTCCGGCAGCCAGCTTCGCAGCCGCCGGGCCCACGCGGCCCGGGTCTCGGGTGCGCGCAGCCCGTGGTCCGGTTCGTCGTCGAAGAAGGGCGCCTGGGCGTCCCAGTCCACGTGCCCACCGGCGGCCCGCTCCAGCGGCTTGCGGTAGTGGAACCGGTCGTAGGGGCCTTCGACGCGGCGGTCCACCAGTTCGTAGCCGTGGCGGGGGTAGATCTCCTGGTCATCCCCCATCAGAGCGTTGGTGTGGAGCCGGACTTCGGGGAGGCCGAGGGCACGGGCGTGGGCCTCCACGAAGCGCAGCAGCCGGCCCCCGACGCCCCGGCCGCGGGCGTCGGGATGGACGGCGACGCTGTCGAGGAAGAGGTGACCGGGGTGGGCGCGGACCACCACGAGACCGACCACGGGGTCCCCCGTGACGAAGACACACCCTTCTTCCACGTCGGCCATGTGGTCCGCCTCCATGGGCTGGGGCACCACACCGATGCGCGCGACACAGGGGCGGTAGGCGGCGTCGGTGACCGCGCGCACGGCTGGTACGTCGGCGGCCGTGGCGGGGCGGACCGGGGTTCGGGGGTGATCGTCCATGGTGGTCACGGTAGCGACCTGAGCCCAGTCTGAGCACGGCCTTAAGCGGACCATAAGGATCGCCTCCAGGGGGCCGGAGCAGGCCGGTCCGCTGCCGTACGGGGCTAGTTTCTGACCGTCCCCCACGGGACCAGCCCCCTTCCGGAACATCGTCCGAGGAGTCCTGATGTCCTTCGCCACGCCCTCGACCCCGCGCGGGGTGCGCCTGCCCCGGCTGCGGGCCGCCGCCACCGCGGCCGCGCTCGGCCTGGCGCCGCTGCCGCTGACCGTGCTGGCCGCGGTACCCGCCTCCGCGCACGGCTCGATGGGCGATCCGGTCAGCCGGGTGGCGCAGTGCTTCGCGGAGGGTCCCGAGTCCCCCGGGTCGGCGGCCTGCCGTGCGGCCGTGGCGGCGGGCGGCACCCAGGCGCTGTACGACTGGAACGGCATCAGGATCGGCGACGCGGGCGGCCGCCACCAGGAGTTGATTCCCGACGGCAAGCTGTGCAGCGCGGGGAACGACGAGTTCAAGGGCCTCGACCTGGCCCGCGCCGACTGGCCGGCGACCGGCGTGCACAGTGGCGCGTACACCTTCAGGTACCGGGTGACCGCCCCGCACAAGGGCACCTTCGAGGTCTACGCGACCAGGCCCGGCTACGATCCGGCGAAGCCCCTGGCCTGGTCCGACCTGGACCTGGCGCATCCGGTGGCGAGGGTCACCGACCCGGTCGCCACGGACGGCTTCTACACCTTCTCCGGCACGCTCCCCGACCGTACGGGCCGCCACCTGCTGTACGCGGTGTGGCAGCGCTCGGACAGCCCCGAGGCGTTCTACTCCTGCTCGGACGTCGTCTTCGGCGGTGCGGCGGCGGGCACGGCCGAGGGGACCGGACCCGCGAAGGCGGCCCCCTCACCCGCACCCACCGTCTCCGCCCCTTCGGAGCGTCAGATCGCGGCCGGCGCCGGCCGCTCCACGGTGGAGCACCACGGCCACGGCGACGACGACCCGGGCACCTCGGCGAAGCCGGTGGACCCCGCCCCCAACACCCCTGCACCGGAGGGAACTTCGGTCCCGCTGGCCGAGACCGGAGCCCCCGCCGGCACCACGTACGCGGCCGTCGGCGGCGCCGCCGCCCTGGCCCTCGGTGCTGCCGCGCTGTTCCTCTCGGTGCGCCGGCGCGCGACCGGCCGCGACCGCGCCGCGCGCTGAACACCCCCCGGTCACGGGGCCCTGCCGGGCGGCTCAGGCCGGGCAGGGCCCCGAGTCGTCTCAGCTGAAGGCGGACGCGCAGGTCGTGGCCTTGGCGTGGGACGGGTCGAGGGCGTTGGCGACCTCGTGGTAGGCGATGCGGTCGAAGATGCCGATCGCGACGTGCTCGGAGAGGTCGAGGGGGCAGAGGTCCTGGAGGAGGACGTTGCGGACGTCGGAACCGGAGAGGTACTGGGTGCGCCAGGGGGTGACGACCTCGTCGTACTTGGTGGCGATGACGGTGTAGTGCACACCGGGGACGGTGTCGCCGCCCGCGTTGAGCTTGGTCATGAAGGCCGAGTTGGTGATCTGGTCGGCGAGGCCGGGCGTGCTGGACTTGATGAGGTCCTCGGCGCCGGGGAAGTACGGCAGCAGGTGGGTGAGGCCGCTCAGGTCGGTGCCGTGGTTGCTGGGCGCGATCCCGACGAGCGCGTTCACCTTGGCGGACCCGCCGAGGAACTTCAGGTAGTAGCGGGGCATCATGCCGCCCTGGGAGTGGCCGACGAGGTCGGCCTTGGTGGCGCCGGTGGCGGTGAGCACCTTGTCGACGAAGGCGGAGAGCTGCTCGGCCGACTTGTCGATCGGGCCGAGTCCGTAGAAGACGGGGACGCCGGGGAGTTGCCCGTAGTCGAGGGAGAAGACGCAGTAACCGCGCTCCTTGAGGTACGGAGCGAGCGACACCCAGTTGGTGACGGAGTTGCCGAGGGTGCCGTGGACGAGGACGACGGGTCGCGGGTGGGCGGCTGAGGGCTTGCAGGAGTAGTCGTTCCAGCCACTGCTCGGAGCGGCGTGGGCGGTGGCGGCGGGAACGGTGGCGAGCGCGGTGGCCAGGACCAGCGCGGCGAGCGGTCTGAGCGCTCGCTTCCAGGGCAGCATCGTGTGATCTCCTTGCGGCTCAAGGGAGAAGGTGCACGGCCTAACCCTGTGATCCGGATCACGGGATGCTGTTCACTCGTCAAGTTACGGACGAGTAGTGCAAGTGTGAAGTTACGCGTCGGTAAAAAGTTCCATCGGCCCTCAGAAGTCCCCGCATGACGAGGAACCGTCAGGAGACGGCACAGGGCCGCCGCATCCCACCGGAGACTCCCGCCCCACGCGCCACTCAGGCCGCGAGTGTCCCGGGTATCACCGCGCGGGGGCCGAACTTGGCCCTCACCAGGTCGGCGACCTCCTCGATCCGGCGGACCTTCTCGTCCACGGGATCGAAGGTGAGCTGGTGCGCGGCCTCCCCGGCCGGGGTCAGCCCCTCGGCGCGCAGGGCGAGCGTCCGCACCCGCGCCCGCTGGAGCCCGAGCGCCTCGTACATGCCGTACGCGGCCTTCGTGAGGTCGGCCGAGTGCGCGGTCGGCTCGGCGAGGGTGCGCCCGCGGACCGTGGTGGAGCGGTCGGCGTAGCGCACGGTGAGCGTCAGGGAGCGGCAGACGTGCTCCATCCCCCGCAGCCGCGCGCCCAGTTCCCCGGCGCCGGCCAGCAGCGCCCGCCGGTGCCGGCCGGGGTCCAGCTCGTCCGTGCCGAAGGACCGCTCGGCGGCCACCGACCGGGAGACGGCGTTCGGCACGACCCGCCCCCGGTCCACCCCGTTGGCCCGCTCCCGCAGCTCACGGGCGGTCCTGGCCCCGACCAGCCGCTGGAGCGTAGCGGGCGGCGCGACGGCGACCCGCCCGAGGGTGTCCAGCCCGTACTCGCACAGGGTCCGGGCGGTCGCCGTGCCCACACCGGGCAGCGCGACCACGGGCAGCCCGGCGAGGAACTCCGCGCCGGCACCGGGCTCGTCGGGGACGGCACGGACCACCCCCGGCCGGGCCTCCCGAAGCGCCAGCCGGGCCAGCATCGGCCCGGGCCCGGCCCCCACCACGCAGTCGACCCCGTACCGGGCGAGGGCCCGCACCCGGATCAGCGCGGCCAGTTCCACCGGACCCCGCCCGAAGTACCGCTCGGCCCCGCGCAGATCGGCCAGCGCCCCATCCGGGGGCAGCCCCTCCACGACGGGCGTGAACTCCTCGAGCAACCCGAGCAGTGCGGACAGCTCCAGCTCGCCGTCGCCCTCACCGGCCCGGTGAAAACGCACACAGAGGATGGTCATCCCGCACTCCCCGGACTCCGATGCCACAACTTCCGCATGGTGGAGGGCGCCTGCTCGGACACCTCCTGGCCGGCCGGGCGCAGGTCGGCCCAGGGATGCATCTGGAAGCCGGTGGACATCCGGATCCGCCGCCCCACCCCGTCCTCCGCGGTCCTCGCCCTCGGCGCGGGCTCGGCCAGCCGGGCCGCCACCTTCTCCAGCCCGCCCCCGGCCCGCAGTTCGGCCAGCTCGGCGAGGTCCCAGGCAGCCGACCCGACCACGCTCAGGCTGCGCGGCCCGCGCCGCTGCACCACCCCGCGCACCAGCAGCAGCCAGGAGTGGAAGACCGTGTGCGCGCAGGCGTCGTGCGAGTCGTCGAAGAAGGCGAGGTCGACTAGCCCGGTGCCGTCGTCCAGCGTGCTGAAGATGACCCGCCGGCCGGACCGGATCGGCGGTGTCTGGGTGGCCGCCTTGGCTCCGGCGACCAGCACGGTCTCCCCGTGCCGGGCATCGCGCAGCCGCCGCGCCGACACCACGCCCAGCTCCTCGAGGAAGCCCCGATGGTCGTCCATCAGGTGATGGGAGACGTCCATGGACAGTACGCCCAGCTCGGCACTGAGCCGCTCGGTGTCCGACAGGTCGGGCAGCCCGGCGGAGGCGGTCCGCCGCCCCCCGCCCAGCGGAAGCTGATCCCCACGCCCGTTCCGGGACCCCCGGTGCAGCTCGGCCAGGTGCAGCTGAAGATCACGCCGGTTGGCCCCGAAGGCGTCCAGCGCTCCCACCTGGGCCAAGCGCTGCGCGAGCGGCCTGCCGGGCCGTCCACGCTCCCAGAAGTCCAGCAGGGACGCGTACGGCTGCCCCTCGGCGATCCGCGCGGCCTCAGCCTCGCTGATCCCGTGCACATCGGCGAGGGCGAGCCGCACTCCCCACACTCCGGAACCAGACACCAGTTCGATTCGATGAGCGACCCCGGACACGTTCACGTCCAACGGCAGAACCGGCACCCCGAGCCGCCGCGCGTCGGCCAACAGCAGCCGCTTGGGGTACATACCGGGATCGTGTGTGAGCAGTCCGGCGTAGAAAGCGGCCGGGTGATGCGCCTTGAGCCAGGCCGACTGGTAGGTGGGCACAGCGAAGGCGACGGCATGCGCCTTGCAGAACCCGTAGGACCCGAAAGCCTCGACGATCTCCCAGGTCCGCCGGATGGTCTCGGCGTCGTACCCCTTCTCCCCGGCCCTCCGGGCGAACCACACCCGTACCCGCCCCTGGGCCTCGGAATCGGAGAGCAGCCGCCGCACGGCATCGGCCTCGCCCCGTCCGCACCCGGTCATGACCGCCAGGATGTCGATCACCTGCTCGTGAAAGACCACGACCCCGTAGGTGTCCCGCAACGCCGGCTCGAGATCCGGGTGCGGATACCGCACAGGCGCCCGTCCGTGCCGGGCCTCGATGAAGGGCCGCACCATGTCGGCGGCGACAGGACCGGGCCGGAACAAGGAGATGTCCACCACAAGATCCTGAAAACAGTCGGGCTGAAGCCGCCCCACGAGATCCCGCTGCCCGGGTGACTCGATCTGGAAGCACCCGAGCGTCTCGGTGGACCGGATGAGCCGATAGGTGTCCGCGTCCCCCTCCGGCAGTGCCTCCAGATCGACCCGCTCCCCGGAAGCCCGCTCCACCTCGGCGACGGCATGCGCCATGGCCGACTGCATCCGCACCCCGAGCACATCCAGTTTCAGCAGACCGAGATCTTCCACGTCCTCCTTGTCGAACTGCGACATGGGCAGCCCCTCCCCGCTGGTGGGAACCACCGGAGTACGCCGGAGCAGGGAGGAGTCGGAGAGCAGGACCCCACAGGGGTGCATGGCGATCCCGCGCGGCAAGGCGTCCAGCGCCTCCACCAGCTCCCACAGCACCCCGTACCGCTCCCGCTCCCCCGCGAGCTCCTTCAGCTCGGGCAGTTCGGCGAGCGCGACGCGGGCGTCCCGGGCCCGGACGTGCGGAAAGGCCTTGGCGATCCGGTCGACATCGGCGGGGTCCATCGAAAGAGCGGCCCCCACGTCCCTGATGGCATGCCGCACCCGATAGGTCTCCGGCATGGCGACGGTGGCGACCCGCTCCCCGCCGAACCGCCCGATGACCGCCCGGTAGACCTCGATCCGCCGGGCCGACTCCACATCCACGTCGATGTCGGGAAGCGCGACCCGCTCCCGCGACAGGAACCGCTCCATGAGCAACCCGTGCGCCACCGGATCGGCATGAGCGATCCCCAGCAGGTGGTTCACCAAAGACCCCGCCCCCGACCCGCGGGCGGCAACCCGGATTCCCATTCCCCGCACGTCGTCGACCACCTGGGCGACGGTCAGGAAATAGGAGGCGTACCCGTGATACCCGATGATCTCCAGTTCCTCGTGCATCCGCTCCCAGTACTCCCGCCGCCCGGAATACCCGAGCCGCACCATCCCCGCGACGGCCCGGGAAGCCAGCGCCCGCTGAGCCCCCCGCCGCCCGGCCCCCACGAGCCGCCCCTCGGGAAACCGCACACTCCCCATCCCGAGATCGTCCTCAGGGTCGACCACGCACTCACCGGCGACAGCGAGGGTTCCGGTGACCAGCCGCGCCGCGGCATCCCGCCGGTACCCGGCGGCCTCCACCACCCGCTCGGCGACCCGGAGCATCTCCGCGGGTCCCTTCAGCCAGGCTTCCCCGGAGTCCAGCCCTTTCCGGGGGTCGATGGGCACCAGCCGCCGAGCGGCGTCGAGCACATCGGCGACCCGCCCCTGGCCGGCATCGGCGTACCGCACCGCGTTACTGAGAACAGGCCGCACCCCCTGCTCCACGGCGAACCCGAGACTCCGGGCGGCGAGCCGCAAGGACCCGCTCCCCGTCCCCTCCGCCCCGTGCCACACGACCTCGATCCGCAGAGCGTCCCCGAAGACCTCCCGCCAGGCCCCCAGCAGCCGGCCGGCCCGGTCGGGCCGCCCGGCCCCGAGAGCCCGCCCCACGTCGGAGCCGGGTCCCAGCAGGACGGCGACCCCCTCCCCCCGAAGCGCCTCCCAGGGCACCAGCGGCGCACTCCCACCCCCCGCATGAGCAGCACTGACCATCCGGCAGAGCTCAGCCCACCCCAGGGCCCCGTCCCGAGCCAGAAAGGTCACCCGAGGAGCCGACTCGTCGACAAAGGCACCCCCGCGCACAGGAGCCCGAAGCCGCCCGCCGCCAGAAGGACCGGAAGGAACGGCGACCCCGAGATCGACCCCGAAAACGGGCCGCACCCCACTCCCCGCACAGGCCTTGGCGAACCGCACAGCCCCGGCGAGCGAGTCCCGATCGGTGAGGGCCAGCACATCCATGCCCCGCTCGGAGGCCCGCAGGGCCAGCCGCTCCGGATGCGAGGCCCCGTACCGCAGGGAGAACCCGGAGGCGACCCGCAGATGCGCGAACGTCACACCCAGCACCTCCCACCACTCCAGCCAATCGAACACCCGTTCCCTTCCACCATACCCCCACTGTCGAACACACGTACTACAACCAAAACCACCCCCCTCACCTGCGAAAACGCATGGGGAGGCCGCGCGACCACGGCGCGGCACCCGGGTGCGGGCGACGTCCGCACGGCGGGGGGACAGGTCACGACCCCGCACCGCAACGCAAGGGCCCCCACCCTCCCTAAGGAGAACGGGGGCCCGGAAGCCGAAGCCCGGAGCGTCAGCCGATCTGCGTCCCGGTGGCGGACAGCGCCTCGGTGACCGGCTGGAAGAACGTCTCCCCACCGGAGGAGCAGTCCCCGCTGCCGCCCGACGTCAGCCCGACCGCGCTGCTGCCGGAGAACAGCGACCCGCCGCTGTCCCCGGGCTCGGCGCACACGTCGGTCTGGATCAGCCCGCTGACGGTCCCCTCGGAGTAGTTCACGGTCGCGTTGAGCCCGGTCACGGTCCCGCCGTGCACCTGAGTCGTGGACCCGCTACGAGTGACCTTCATCCCCACGGTGGCCTCGGCGGCCCCCGAGATCTGCTGAGCGGAGCCGTTGTAGAGATCGACCTCGCTCGGGTGGTCGACCCCGTCGACGTACTTGACGAGCCCGTAGTCGTTCCCAGGGAAGCTGGAGTCCGCGTTGGACCCGATGGCGTTCCCGGACGCGTCGGTCCAACTGGAGATCGCGGCGGTGCAGTGCCCCGCGGTGAGGAAGTACGGCGCCCCGCCCTTGGTCACGTTGAACCCGAGCGAACACCGCCCACCCGAACCGTTGATGGCGTCACCACCGGAGACGAAGGGCTTGAACTCTCCCTTGGAACGCTTGAGTTCGGCGGCACTCCCGAGCCCGGAGACGACCTTCCCCAACTTGGCGTACTGAGCCGGGGACACGGTCTTGTCGGCGGTGACGACGACCTTGTTGGAGACCGGGTCGGTCGCCCACGAGGTACCCGGGATCGTCGCGTCCTTCTTGAGCGTGGACCGCGCCCCGTCGAGCACGGCGAGCGAGTGGGAGACGATTCTGGCCCTGGCGCCGGCCGCCCGGACGGTATCGGCGGCAGAGTCGTCGAGCACGTTGACGACGAGGCTCCTGGCCTGGGCGTCGTAGTAGCTGCCCGCGCTGTCGGAGCCGAGGTCGGCGAGCAGTGTGGAG
Source organism: Streptomyces sp. NPDC001781 (assembly GCF_053596035.1). Lineage (NCBI taxonomy): Bacteria > Bacillati > Actinomycetota > Actinomycetes > Kitasatosporales > Streptomycetaceae > Streptomyces > Streptomyces sp. NPDC001781. The sequence continues at coordinate 97,699 of NZ_JBSFFI010000020.1, forward strand.
GCGAGCTTTCCGGCCGCGGGAGCGGACAGAACGCGTGCGCCTGCCGCGGTGTCCGCGGACCCGGCGGGTTCGCTGGCGTTCGCAGTCTGGAAGGTGACACCCGCTCCGACCAGTGCGAGAACACCCGCTCCGGCGATCGCGGCCCGGCGTGCGGGTATGCGTCGGTGCTTCAACTCACGTCCTCCTGTGGGGGGTCGGCCCGGCAGGTTGTGGGGACCTGACGGACCTGAAGGCTGGTTGACGGGCGTCACTCTTCCGAAGGTCGCAGCGGGCACACAAGACCGACTTCAGGCCGGGGTCCCGAACAACTCCTCCACCTTGACCGAGGACAGTCACCCCAGGAAATTCGCAGCGCAAACGTGGAACGTCAAAACCCGGCCACCGCACGGCAACAGGATTCGATGTCCGAAAACAGCTCCTCCCAAAGCATCCGAAACCAGAAGCCCCACACCCCCCACACAGACCCCCCACACACACCCGCACCCACCCCCCGCTCAACCGCGCGCACGCGGGGGCCCGAACGAGAAGCGGGCCCCCGCACGCGAGTTGCCGCGTGCGGGGGCCCGCCGAACCGACCCGTCAGCGAGGACGGCCCGTCAGGGGAACCCGAGGGAACCTAGGGAAGCGTCACCCCGTAGTAGCTCAGCGCCTCGGTGACAGGCTGGAAGAACGTGGTCCCCCCGGAGGTGCAGTCGCCGCTGCCCCCCGACGTGAGGCCGTAGGCGACGCTCCCCCCGTACAGCGGGCCGCCGCTGTCACCGCCCTCGGCGCACACGGTGGTCTGGATGAGCCCGGAGACGATGTCCCCGCCGCCGTAGTTGACGGTGGCGTTCAGCGCCGTGACGCGCCCGCTGTGCGTCCCGGTGGTGGACCCGCGCCGCGTCACGGTGGTCCCCACGGCAGGGGTGGCCGCGCTGCTGATGGTCTGGCTCCCGACCGCACTCGGGTGCGCGATGGACGAGTTGGTGTACCGCACCAGCGCGAAGTCGTTGCCGGGGAAGCTGTAGCCGACGTTGGTGCCGAGCACCGTGGTCTTCGCGGAGTTGCCGTACCAGGTGGAGGCGACCTCACCGCAGTGCCCGGCGGTCAGGAAGTAGTACGTGCTGCCGCTGCGGACGTTGAAGCCGAGCGAGCACCGGTAGGCGCCGCCGTAGATGGCGTCACCGCCGGTGATCAGCTTGTTGAACTTGCCGGCCGTCCGCTTGATGGTGAGCTTGTCGGCGCCGGCCTGTCGCTTGATCTTGGCGATCTCGGCCTGGGACACCGTGCTGTCGACGGTGACGAGGACGCGGTTGGTCTTGCTGTCGACGGCCCAGGCGGTGCCGGGGACGTCGGCCTGGCGGACGGAGTCGCTCGCCGTGGTGAGCTGGCTGGCGCTGAACGTGTGGGCGTCGCTGGCGTTCGCGGTGGGGGCGGCGAACGCGGCTACGGCGAGGAGGCCGCTGACGGCCGCCGTGAGCTGGGTGCGTCTGGCGATACGGCCTCGGGGGGTGGTGCGCTTGATCCTCACGTGTCGTTCCCTCCTGGGGAATTCGGGGGCCCGCGTGGGGTCGGGGCCCGTGAGGCGCAGCCAGTGGCAGGTGGATCGGATGTGCATGCCCCTGACAAGCGCTGAGGGGGAGTATTCGGCCGAACGGCCGGTCGGCACAAGGGTGCCTTTCAGCCGTACACCGCTCAACCATCGTGCGGCCCAAACCGCCTGACGCCCCCTCAAGCCTCAAAAGCCGACAATCGCCCCACACGCCTCACCTCGGGCGCTTCAGGGGCCCCCTCCGTCACCCGGACACACCACACATCACCCATCCGCCGCGACAAATCATATTTCACTCTCAGTCAGCAGCCGTATGAGTCGCAGCCCTTGGGGCACAAGGGCTCTCGACGGATCGATCGTGCACCAGTACCGTCACAAACCCCCCGCGCGGCGTCTATCCACTTGGCGCACCGTCCGCATCATGGATGACCATAGGGAAGCGAAGAACGAGAAAGACCGCTGTGAGAGGAGGCGTCCATGGGATCGGTACGCAAGGCGAGTGCGTGGCTCGGCCTCGTCGACGACAACGATGACGAGCGTTACTACGACGACGACTACTCCGAGGGCACGGAGCCCGCTGACGCCTGGGTCACCGACCCGCGGGTGAAGGTGGCCGCGGACACGGCCGAGGACAAGGGCCGCCGGATCGGCACGGTCACCCCGGACAGCTTCCGGGACGCCCGGGCCATCGGCGAACTGTTCCGGGACGGGGTCCCGGTGATCATGAACCTCACGGCGATGGAGGGCGCCGACGCCAAGCGGGTGGTGGACTTCGCGGCCGGGCTCACCTTCGGCCTGCGGGGCACGATCGAGCGGGTGGCGACGCGGGTCTTCCTGCTGACGCCCGCCCACACCGAGATCATCAGCGGCGAACCGGCGGGCCGCCGGGAGGACGGCTTCTTCAACCAGAGCTGAGGCGGGGCCGTTCACCGGCCCCGCCCCCAGGGGCTCACCGGAAGGCGTCGAGCCCGGTGAGCGCCTTGCCCAGTACGAGCTGGTGCATCTCCGCGGTGCCCTCGTAGGTGAGCACCGACTCCAGGTTCGTCGCGTGCCGCATCACCGGGTACTCGAGCGAGATCCCGTTGGCACCGAGGATCGTCCGCGCCGTGCGGCAGATCTCGATGGCCTCGCGGACGTTGTTCAGCTTGCCGAAACTGATCTGCTCCGGCCGCAGCTTCCCGGCGTCCATCCGCCGCCCCAGATGGTGGGCGAGCAGGATTCCCTTGTGCAGCTCGACCGCCATGTCGGCGAGCTTGGCCTGGGTGAGCTGGAAGCCGCCGATGGGCCGCCCGAACTGCTCCCGGGTCCGCGCGTAGTCCAGCGCGGCCTCGAAGCTGGCACGGGCGGCGCCCATCGAGCCCCAGACGATGCCGTACCGGGCGTGCGAGAGGCAGCCGAGCGGCCCGCGCAGCCCGGTGACGCCGGGGAGCACCGCTTCGGCGGGCAGCCGTACGTCGTCCAGCACGAGTTCACTGGTGACCGAGGCCCGCAGCGACCACTTGTGCTTGATCTCCGGCGCCGAGAACCCGGGCCGGTCGGTGGGGACGACAAAACCCCGGATGCCGTCGTCGGTGCGCGCCCAGACCACCGCGACCCCGGCCACCGAGCCGTTGGTGATCCACATCTTGCGGCCGCTGAGCACCCAGTCGTCGCCGTCCCGCTTGGCGAAGGTCCGCATGCCGGCGGGGTCGGAGCCGTGGTCCGGCTCGGTCAGCCCGAAGCAGCCGATGACCTCGCCGGAGGCCATCCGGGGCAGCCACTCGTTCTTCTGCTCCTCGCTGCCGTACCGGTGGATCGCGTACATGGCGAGCGAGCCCTGGACCGAGACCAGGGAGCGGATGCCGGAGTCGGCGGCCTCCAGCTCCAGGCAGGCCAGGCCGTACTGCACGGACGTCGCGCCCGCACAGCCGTACCCGGTCAGGGACATGCCGAGGGCGCCGATCGAACCGAGTTCGCGGGCCAGCTCCCGGATGCCGGGCAGCTCGCCCTTCTCGTACCAGTCGGCCACGTGGGGCAGCACGCGGTCGGCCGCCCAGGAGCGGACGGTGTCGCGGACGGCGAGGTCTTCGGGGTCGAGGAGGTCGTCGAGGCCGAGCGGGTCGACGGGGTCGAACGCGGGCTGCTTCGGGGACGCGGACATGGGAACACCCTCCGGCACTCTGCGGCTCAGGACCTGTGCGGGGCAAAAACTAGCACCGCTAGTCACATATGCCAGGCCGACGTTACGGCCGAGCACGCCGCACGTCCAGAGCGACCGGGCCGGAGGTCAGGCGGAGACCCTGGGTTTGCCGGCCGCCCGCGGTGCGGGCAGTTCGCCCTTGGCGAGCGGTACGGGGCTTCCGGCGGCCGGTTCCGGCGCCCGGACGTCCTCCGCGGCGCAGTTCATGACGCGGGGCAGCCGAAGCGCCATCAGCGCGCCGAGCAGCAGCAGACCGGCGCTGACCAGCAGCGTCACATGCAGTCCGTGCACGAAGGAGTCACGGGCGGCGTGCCGCAGCGCGGCCCCGGCGGGACCGCCGAGCCGGGCGGCGACCTCGTACGCCTCGCCCAGCGAGCGGCCCGCGGCGGAGGAGGCGGCGGCCGGGACGCCGGGCACCGAGTCGAGGGCGGGGGCGTAGGCGGCGTTCATGACGCTGCCGAGCAGGGCGATGCCGATGCCGGCGCCCAGTTGGTAGGAGGTCTCGCCGATGGCGGCGGCGCCGCCGGCCCGGTCCGCCGGGGCCTCGCTGAGCATGGACTCGTAGGCCCCGAAGAGAGTGGTCTCCAGGCCGAAGCCGAGCAGTACGAAGCCGGTGAGGAGCAGCGGGGTGTTGTCGTGGCCGCCCATCGCGGTGAGGGTGAGGACGGCGGCGGCGGTGAGGACGAAGCCGGCGCAGACCATCCGGCGCGGCCCGAGACCGCGCAGCACGCGGGCGCCGCCGAGGCCCGCCGCCATGGCGGCGACGGTGAGCGGGAGCAGCCGCAGTCCGGTCTGGAGCGGGGACAGGCCCAGTACGAGCTGGAGGTACTGCGCGGCGATCAGCTCCAGGCCGACCAGGGCCAGCATGGCGAGCACGATGCAGCCCACCGAGGTGCTGAAGGCGGGTCGCCGGAACATGCTGAGGTCGACCAGCGGGTGGGCGCGGTGCGACTGGCGCCGGACGAAGAGGACGAGCAGGGCCGCACCCACCAGGAGCGGCACCAGGGTGAGCGGTCCGGTCACGTCCTCGCCGCCGCCGAGGCGCTTGACGCCGAGGACGACGCCGAAGAGGCCGCCCGCCGCCATCAGGGCGCCGACGACGTCCCAGGGGCCGTCGCGCTCGCCGCGGGACTCGGGCAGCAGCATCCGGCCGACGGGCAGGCTCACCAGCATCAGCGGGATGTTGACCAGGAAGACCGAGCCCCACCAGAAGTGCTCCAGCAGGAACCCGCCGAGCAGCGGGCCGACGGCCGCGCCGACGGCGGCGACCGCGCTCCAGATACCGATGGCGAGTGCCCGTTCGCGCCGGTCGGGGAAGACCTGGCGCAGGATGGACAGCGTGGCGGGCATGATCATGGCGCCGCCGACGCCGAGCAGCGCGCGGGCCAGGATCAGCGTCTCGCCGTTGTGGGCGAGGGCGGCGAGCGCCGAGGCCACGCCGAACAGGGCGTAGCCGAGCAGCAGAACGCGTCTGCGTCCTACCCGGTCGCCCAGCGTGCCGAAGAGGATCAGCAGCGAGGCGCAGACCAGGGGGTAGATGTCGACGATCCAGAGCAGTTCGACCGCGCCGGGCCGGAGGTCCTCGGTGACGGCGGGGACCGCAACGTGCAGGACGGTGGCGTCGACAGCGACGAGCAGCAGGCTGACGCAGAGGACGACGAGGACGACCCAGCGGTTGGCTCCGGCCCCGGTCGTCCCGCGGGACGGCCGGACGGCGGCCGTGGTCGTCCCGGACATGTACGTACCTCCCAGAAGAGTCCTCGCGTGCGGCGGAGTGGGGCTCTCCACGCCGTACGGCCGGAGAGGAGCGGTGCCCGAAGGCCCGCCCGGACCCACGCGGGTGGCTCGTCAGCGTACGCGAGTTCATGCCCAGGTCACGTGGTGGACCTCTCACGGTTGTGCCCCGATCGGTGTGGCGTGCGCCACCTCGCCACCCGGGGTCACCGGCGGATGAGGGGGCGCCCCGCGCGGGCGTCGATAATCGGCCCGTGACCGAGACAGCCACCCGGGCGGCCCCGCCCGTGCCCTCCCTCCCCCGCCGGGCCATGCCGGCGCTGCTGGGGTACGCGGGAGTCCGGGCGCTGGGGCTGGCCGTGCTGGCCGTGTGGAGCGCGGCGCGGGACACGAGCGCGCACCGGCTGCTCTCCGCCCGCTGGGACTCCCTCTGGTACGCACGGATCGCCGGGGCCGGCTACGGCCACGAGGTCCGGCTGCCGGGCGGCGACGTCCACTCCGACCTCGCCTTCTTCCCCCTGCTCCCCTGGCTGGAGCGGCTGCTGCACGCATTGACCCCGCTGTCGTACGCGGACGCGGGGCTCGCCGTCTCCGCGGTGGCCTCGCTGGCGGCGGCGGGCGGGATCTTCGCGCTGGCGGACCGGCTGTACGGGGCGCGGACCGGGGTGTGCGCGGTGCTGCTGTGGGCGGTGCTGCCGGTAGGGATCGTGCAGTCGATGGCGTACAGCGAGTCCCTGTTCACCGCCCTGGCCGCCTGGTCACTGTTCGCGCTGGTGTCCGGGCGCTGGGTGACGGCGGGGGTGCTGGCGGCGCTCGCGGGGCTGACCCGGCCGGTGGGGGCGGCGCTGGTCGCGGCGGTGTGGGTGACGGCCGCCGCCTCGTTCGGGCGGACCGGAAGCGCGGACGGGGCGCGCGCCCCCGCCTGGCGCCGGGTGCTGGGCGCGGCCCTGGCCCCGCTGGGCGCGGCGGCGTACGTCCTGTGGGTGGGCCACCGCACCGGGGACGGCCCGCTCGGTTATCTCGACGTCCAGGCGGGGTGGCGCAACGGGTTCGACGGCGGATACGCCTTCGCCCGCTTCGTCGGCGGCATGCTCACCCACTTCCCGTCGGCCCTCGCGGGCGTCGCCCTGATCGTCGGCGTCGTCCTGCTGCTGTGGCTGTACGCGGCCGGGGTGCGCCGCGGGCAGCCGCTCGCGCTGCTGGTCTACAGCGGGGTCGTGCTGGCGCTGGCCCTGTGCGCGTCGAGCTACTTCGGCTCCAAGCCACGGCTGCTGCTGCCCGCCTTCCCGCTGCTGTTCCCGCTTGCCGAGGCCCTGGCCCGCGCTCGCCCGGCCCGTGTAGCGCTGCTGGTCGGCGCGCTCGCGGCCGGCGCGGCGGTGTACGGCGCGGTGTGGCTGAACGGCTCCGGGCCGCCCTGAGGGACCCGGCCGGCCGGGTGAGCGCCCGCCGAATACCGGCCCACCTTTCGGTGAACGAATTAAAAGCGCCATAAAAAATCCCCCGGTGAGATCCGGGGTAATTGCGGGGACCGCTCCGGCGATATTGACGACGTGCAGGAATTCAAGGGGTTCCTGAGAGGTTTCCCACATCACATCGTCATCACAAAGCCCCAGTACCGACCGGGTGGACAGCTCACTCGCTGTAACGTCGATTGGGTGCGTACCGAACGAAAGCTCACCCGGCGTCTGGACCGGGTGTTCGCCAGGCTGGACCGTGAGCCGGAACGGCCGGCCCATATCGACGTGCCGCGGATGTCGCGGCACCGGGCCGTGCTGTTCTCCTCGACCCTGGCCTTCTACCTGGCGATCGTGTGGGCCGTGATCACCACGTCCTGGCTGGTCCGGCTGGACTGGCGGGTCATGTTCTTCCGCCCCTACCAGCAGTGGCCCGGGATCCACGCCTTCCTCGACTACTACGTGGTGCTCGGCCAGCGCGGCCCGACCGCGGTGATGGTCGCGGCCTGGCTCGGCTGGCGCTCCTGGCGGCAGCACACGGTCCGTCCGCTGCTGACCCTGGCCGCCTCGCTGCTCCTGCTGAACATCACGGTCGGCGCCGCCAAGCTGGGCATGGGCCGGCTCGGACCTCACTACGCCACCGTGATCGGCTCGAACGAGATGGGCCTGGGCGGAGACATATTTCCCTCGGGTCACACCGCCAACGCGGTCGTGACCTGGGGCATCCTGGCCTATCTGGCCTCCACGGCCAGGGCGCGCCGCTGGCTTTCCGCGCTCTCCGCGATCACCTCGCTCGGCGTCGGCCTCACCACCGTCTACCTCGGTACGCACTGGCTGAGCGACGTGCTGCTGGGCTGGGCCGCCGGGCTGCTGATCCTGCTGGCGCTCCCCTGGTTCGAGCCGCTGGTCTCCCGCGCGGAGAACGCGCTGTTCGCGCTGCGGGACCGGCTGCGCGCCCGCCGGCGGCACACCGTGCCCGCGCCGGCCGCGCCGCTCGCCCCGGTGGCGCTCCGGCCGCTGGCCAAGGCCGCCGAGCCGTCCGTACCTGCGCGGGAGGCCGTCACGGCGACGCGGGGGTCCAGGCCGCCGGTCCATCTGGCGCCGGGCCCGCACACCACCCGCTCCGAGCGGACCCCGGTCACCCCGGCGGGCAGCCGGCGTCCGCCGCACGCGGACCGGCTCCCGCGCGGCGCGTCGCAGGCGGCGCGGCCCTGACGGCCCGGGTCAGCCCTTCCAGACGCGGGCGACCCGGCCGTCCTTCACCTCGAAGTTGAGGCGGCCCGTGCGGTACTCCATGGTGATGATCGCGCCGGGCGGCAGCGCCCGCACGGTCTGCCAGCCCCGGCTCCGGGCGCGCCGGTCGGCGTCCTCCGGGGGCAGGCCGACGTAGCTTTCCAGGGTGTCCTGCGGCTCCGGCTGCGGAGCGGGAATCTGTGCCATGCGGTCACGCTAGGCGGCCCGCGCCGACAGCGGAAGGCACACGTCGCCAGGCAGCCCGGTCACACTTCTGTCACAGCTCCCGGTACCGGTAACCCGCGTACTCCGTCACACGTATGGGGGTTTCCGTTCACCTTCACGGGGTAATCGAACAGAATTTTCCTGTGCCGGTCGTCACGGCGCCCAATTAACGCCCGTAATGCGTCGGGGCACGCACCGGAACCGGTCGGGAACAGGACCGGGATGTTTTTCCCGCGAAATATGGTGCCGACGCACCGGAGCTGACGCCGCACAGGAAATGCACGGGCTCTCCTCGCGAACCGACATGCGAACGGCCGCCGCCCTCCGGAGGGCGGCGGCCGTTGCCGTCGGGGCGGCGCCTCGCGTCAGAGCGCGAGACGCTGCCCCGGCACGATCATGTCCGGGTCGGCCCCGATGACCGACCGGTTGGCCTCGTAGACCCGCTGCCAGCTCACCCCGTGCCGGGCGGCGATGGTGCTCAGCGTGTCGCCCTGGCGGACGATGTAGCCGCCCCGGCCGGCTCCCCGGTCGGCGTGGGTCGTCGCCGGGCGCTGCGGGGTCCGGGCGGACCGCGCGGGCGCGGGCGTGGACCGGACGGGAGCGGACTTCCTCGTCACGCCCTTGTCGGTTCCGCCGCCCGAGGCCGAGGCGCTGGACGGTGCGGAGCCGTAGGCCCCCGCGCGGCCGGAGCAGACCGGCCAGGCGCCCCAGCCCTGGGCCTGCTGGACCTTGGACGCCACGGCGATCTGCGCGCTTCTCGACGCCTGGTCCGCGGTGGCGGCGTAGGCGCCGCCACCGTAGGCACGCCACGTACTGGCGGAGAACTGGAGCCCGCCGTAGTAGCCGTTGCCGGTGTTGATGTGCCAGTTGCCGCCGCTCTCGCACCGGGCGATGCGGTCCCAGACTCCGTTGTCCGCCGCCTGCGCCTCTCCGGAGGCTGCCAGCAGCCCCAGCGGGGCGAGCAGCGCGGCCCCGGCGAGGGCGGCCGTCGTGCGGCCCTTACGGGCGGTCGGACGGGTCGTATCGGCACACTCGGACATGCAGTTCCCTCTCCACGAACCCGGGCTCCCCCTGGGCGGGGCACGGCTCGCCGCGTCGGACCGCGGTTCCTCGCGCCCGCCCCGTCCACCGGTGACCGGTGCCGTGGCCCTGCCGGGCCCGGCGCCGGGCGGCGGACCTACCCGAGCGGTGCTAGTTGCACACGGCGAAGGAATCTAAGGAGGACAGGTACCGCATTTCAACAACGACCCGTAGAGCCAGGCCAGTTGGCGGTTACCGCCAGTATCAGCGATTTCCGGCCAACCACTTCATACGTTTATTTCAGTACATGTCAACCATGGGAGGCACCTGCCCGTGACGCACCTCACCCTTTCAAGTTCCTTGACCGTGTACGGAGTTGACGGGGAGTGTCCGATTCCGCGTCGAAAGTGACCCTGCGCGCAGACCGGTTCGATTCCGTTCCCCCTTGGGCGTGACCCCCACCACAGGACGCCCGTTGTCTTCTGCATGAGCCCGCGATCCCAAGGCTCAGCGACCGGGAGCCACCCGGCCGACCGCGCGCATCCCGAGGGAGCCACCGTGCCGCGCATGCTCGACGTCAGTGACGCCGTACGCGCCGAGATCGGCGACGAAGAAGCCGACCGGCTGCTCACCGGAGCCAACGCTCCGGGCAGTTACGACTGCACGTCCTGCCGCACTCCGGGGGACTCCGAGCAGGAACGCACCAGCACCGTCCTGTTCGTCGGGGACGAGACCGCCGTCCTCGCCTTCGCCCACGCGGGCTGTCTGCCCTCGCAGGTCGTGCAGGTCACCGAGGAGCAGTTGCAGGGTGCCGTCCGCTCCATCGGCGGCGAGTCGGACCCCCGGGAGCAGGAGCAGTCCCACCGGACCGCCCCCGAGCCCGCCGTGCTCGGGGTGACCAGCGGACTGGTGCTGATCGAGGGCGAGTTGCACCCGGCGCTCGTCGTCGAGCCGACCGCGCCCATCGCGCGGCCCGGTGCCACCGGGGGCGGGGACGACTTCCTCCCTCTCCTCATCGAGCAGGGCTTCATGCCGGTCACCGCGCTCGACGCCGTCCCTCCGGTGCTGCACGGCTGGTCGGTGCTGCTCGCCGTGGGCCAGCTCCACGCGGTGCTGCAGCCGGGCCCGCACGGCAGTCAGCCGGTGGCCTGGTGGCAGGCGCACCAGCCGCTCCAGGTCACCGACAGCTGGCGGGCCGCCGCCAACAAGCACCAGCAGGTGCTGATGTTCGCGGCCCCGGTCGGCTCCATCGGACGCCAGCCCCGCGAGGACCTGCTCCGCGACGCCCTGGACAAGGCCGCCGCCAACGGCCGCCTGGTCGCCGCCGCCCTCCCCCTCGCCGGCACCTGAGCCCACCGCTGTCCCGGACACCGGCCGTGCCGTCCCCTCGGGGGCGGCACGGCCGATCGTGCTGTCCGGCGCACCCCCGAGAGCCCTCCGCGTGACCGCATCCCTTTGGGTGCACCGTCGTTTGGACATACGTGCACCCATACGACGCCTCTCCCCGCCGGCCCGCCCTGTCCCCCGTTCCCGTCGCCCGGTCCGGGCAGGAGAACTCCGGCGGGCCCTCGTCCACGCCGATCTACGACACGCTGTACGCGGAGTGGGTCAAGACCTTCCGTACGCTGCCCGGGGACCGCAGCGGCGAGGAGAACCTGGGCTTCACCGCCTTCGGGAACCTCCCGCAGAGCACGGGCTCGTACGGCGGGCACCGGCCGGGGTCGTTCAGCAGCTCCTACAGCGCCTACAGCGCGGGGGCGTACAGCGCACGGCAGCAGTCCCAGCAGTCCCAGTGGCAGCGGATCGGCACGATCGGGCGGGCCCAGCCGGACGGCTCGGGACCCCCGGCGCTCCCCCCGGCCCCGCGCCAGGGCAGCTGAGGCCGGCCGAGCCGGACACGAAGGGGCGGCCCCGTCTCCACAGAGACCGGGCCGCCCCTTCACCGTGTGTGTCTCCGCCGTGGCGGATACCCCTACTTCTTCTTGGCGCCGCGCTTCTCGCGCACCCGCACCGAGAGGTGGATCGGGGTTCCCTCGAAGCCGAACTCCTCGCGCAGGCGGCGCTCGATGAAGCGCCGGTAGCCCGCCTCGATGAAGCCGGAGGCGAAGAGGACGAAGCGCGGCGGCTTGGTGCCGGCCTGAGTGCCGAACAGGATGCGCGGCTGCTTGCCGCCCCGGACCGGGTGCGGGTGGGCGGCGGCCAGCTCACCGAGGAAGGCGTTCAGCCGGCCGGTGGGGACGCGGGTCTCCCAGCCTTCGAGAGCGGTCTCGATCGCCGGGACCAGCTTCTCCATGTGGCGGCCGGTGCGGGCCGAGACGTTGACGCGCGGGGCCCAGGCGATCTGGCCCAGCTCGGTCTCGATCTCGCGCTCGAGGTAGTACCGGCGCTCCTCGTCGAGGGTGTCCCACTTGTTGAAGGCGACGACGACCGCACGGCCCGCCTCGACGGCCATGGTGACGATGCGCTGGTCCTGCACCGAGATGTTCTCGGAGCCGTCGATCAGGATGACCGCGACCTCCGCCTTCTCCACGGCGGCGGCCGTACGCAGCGAGGCGTAGTAGTCGGCGCCCTGCTGGAGGTGGACGCGCTTGCGGATGCCGGCGGTGTCCACGAACTTCCAGGTCTTGCCGCCCAGCTCGATCATCTCGTCGACCGGGTCACGGGTGGTGCCCGCCAGCTCGTTGACGACGACGCGCTCCTCGCCCGCGACCTTGTTGAGCAGGGAGGACTTGCCGACGTTGGGGCGGCCGATCAGCGCGATGCGGCGGGGGCCTCCGACGCCGGCGCCGCCGAAGGTCTGCGCGGGCGCGTCCGGCAGCGCCTCCAGGACGGCGTCCAGCATGTCGCCGGTGCCGCGGCCGTGCAGGGCGGAGACGGGGTGCGGCTCACCGAGGCCCAGGGACCACAGGTAGGCCGCGTCGGACTCGCCGGAGAGGCCGTCGACCTTGTTGGCGGCCAGCACGACCGGCTTGCCGGCCTTGCGCAGCAGCCGGACCACGGCCTCGTCGGTGTCGGTGGCGCCGACCTTGGCGTCCACCACGAAGACGACCGCGTCGGCGGCCTCGATCGCGTACTCGGCCTGCGCGGCCACGGAGGCGTCGATGCCGAGGACGTCCTGCTCCCAGCCGCCGGTGTCGACCACCTTGAACCGGCGGCCGGCCCACTCCGCCTCGTAGGTGACGCGGTCGCGGGTGACGCCGGGCTTGTCCTCGACGACCGCCTCGCGGCGGCCGATGATCCGGTTCACCAGGGTCGACTTGCCGACATTGGGGCGGCCGACGACGGCGAGTACGGGAAGCGGGCCGTGGCCCGCCTCGTCGATGGCGCCCTCGACGTCCTCGATGTCGAAGCCCTCTTCCGCGGCGAGCTGCATGAACTCCGCGTACTCGGCGTCGCCGAGAGCCCCGTGCTCGTACTCGTGCGCGGCCGAGCCGTCGGGCTGGTTCTGGTCGTTCATGAAGTCCGTACCTCGTCGTCGTTCGTGGTGATCGGTGGAAGTGGCCCGATCCGGGCCGGTTCCACTACTCAAGTGTCGCCCAGCGCCCGGTCAGACGCCTGGCGTTTTCCAGGTGTGCGGTGAGCCGCTTCTGGATGCGCTCGGTCGCCTCGTCCAGCGCCTTGCGCGTGCGTCGCCCGCTGTCGTCACCCGCCTCGAACGGGTCTCCGAAGACCACGTCGACGCGGGAGCGCAGCGGCGGCAGGGCCTTGACCAGACGGCCGGGCCTGTCGGCGCTGCCGAGCACGGCCACCGGGACGATCGGTGCTCCGCCGCGTACCGCGAAGTAGGCGAGCCCGGCACGCAGCGAGGCGAAGTCGCCCACGCCCCGGGTGCCCTCCGGGAAGATCCCCAGCACGCCGCCGCTCTCCAGGACGCCGAGCGCCCGGGCGATGGCTGTGCGGTCGGCGCTGGTGCGGTCCACCTTGAGCTGGCCGATGCCGGTCAGGAAGGGGTCCAGCGGGCCGATGAACGCCTCCTGCTTGATCAGGAAGTGCGTCGGCCTGGGCGCCACGCCCATGACCATGGGGCCGTCGATGTTGTGCGAGTGGTTGACGGCGAAGATCACCGGTCCGCTCGCGGGCACCTTCCAGGCGCCCAGCACGCGCGGCCGCCACAGGCCGTACATCAGGCCGACGCCGATGCGCCGGCCGATCTCGGCGCCCCGCTCCGAGGGCAGAGCCGGGTCGTTCACTTCCCGGCCCGCTTCTCCTCGACCAGCGTGACGACGCACTCGATGACCTGGGCGAGGGTCAGCTCGGTGGTGTCCACCTCGACCGCGTCGTCCGCCTTGGCGAGCGGCGAGGTCTTGCGGCTGGAGTCGGCCGCGTCCCGCTTGATCAGGGCCTCGCGGGTGGCGGCGACGTCGGAGCCCTTCAGCTCGCCGCTCCGGCGGGCCGCGCGGGCCTCCGGGGAGGCGGTGAGGAAGATCTTGAGGTCGGCATCGGGCAGCACGGTGGTACCGATGTCGCGGCCCTCGACGACGATGCCCGGCTCGGCGGAGGTGGCGATCGTGCGCTGCAGCTCGGTGATCCGGGTGCGCACCTCGGGCACCGCGCTGACCGCGCTGACCTTGGAGGTCACGTCCTGGGTGCGGACCGGGCCGGCCACGTCGTAGCCGTCGACCGTGATGGTCGGGGCCAGCGGGTCGGTGCCGGAGACGATCTCCGGCTTGCCCGCGACGGCGGCGATCGCGGTCGGGTCGTCCAGGTCGATGCCGTTGGTCACCATCCACCAGGTGATCGCCCGGTACTGGGCGCCGGTGTCCAGGTAGCTGAGGCCGAGCTGCGCGGCCACGGCCTTGGACGTGCTCGACTTGCCCGTGCCGGAGGGGCCGTCGATCGCTACGATCACGGGCTGTGCGGTCGGGGCGGCGCCGTTTTCCACGGGAGGGCACCTTCCTGGTGAAGGGTGTCGGTCGGGTGGCGGGACGCGAGGGCGCCCCGCACAAGGTTACTGGGTGTGGGTCACTCGTACGGACGCACGTGCGCCGCGTGACCGCCGGGGGTCCGCGCTACTGCCGCAGGGCCCAGCCCCGCTCGCGCAGCGCCTCGGTGAGGACGGGCGCGGCACCCGGTTCGACCATGAGCTGGATGTGCCCCGCCTGCTGTCCGGTGGCGTGCTCGATGCGGACGTCCTCGACGTTGACCCCGGCACGTCCGGCGTCGGCGAAGATGCGGGCGAGCTGGCCGGGCTGGTCGTTGATGAGGACCGTGACGGTCTCGTACGCGCGCGGGGCGGAGCCGTGCTTGCCGGGGACCCGGACCTGGCCGGCGTTGCCCCGGCGGAGCACGTCCTCGATCCCGGCGCCGCCGGTGCGCCGCTTGTCCTCGTCCGCGGACTGCAGGGCCCGCAGCGCGCGCACGGTCTCGTCCAGGTCTGCGGAGACGTCGGTGAGGAGGTCGGCCACGGGGCCGGGGTTGGCGGAGAGGATGTCGATCCACATCCGGGGGTCGGAGGCCGCGATCCGGGTGACGTCCCGGATGCCCTGCCCGCACAGCCGTACGGCGGCCTCCTCGGCGTTCTCCAGCCGGGCGGCGACGAGGCTGGAGACCAGGTGCGGCATGTGGGAGACGAGCGCGACGGCGCGGTCGTGGGCGTCGGCGTCCATCACGACCGGGACGGCACGGCAGTGCGAGACCAGTTCGAGGGCGAGGTTCAGCACCTCGGTGTCGGTGTCGCGGGTCGGGGTCAGCACCCACGGACGGCCCTCGAAGAGGTCGGCGGTGGCGGCCAGCGGGCCGGACTTCTCCCGCCCGGACATGGGATGGGTGCCGAGGTAGCGGGCCAGCACGCCGTCGTCGAGGCCGAGGGCCTCCAGTTCGCGGCGCGGGCCGCCCTTCACGCTGGCCACGTCCAGGTAGCCGTGCGCGATGTCGCGGCGCATGGCGTCGGCGAGCACCGTGGCGACGTGCGCGGGCGGCGCGGCGACGAGCGCGAGGTCGACCCGCCGCTGCGGCGTCTCGTCGGTTCCGGCGCCGAGGGCGGCGGCGGTACGGGCCTGCGCCGGGTCGTGGTCGGCGAGGTGGACGGTGACGCCCCGCTGCGCGAGGGCGAGCGCGGCCGAGGTCCCGATCAGCCCGGTGCCGATGACGAGTGCGGTTCTCACTGGGCGATGTCCTTGTGCGGGGCGGCGGCGCCGGCGCGGCGCCGGCTTCTTACGGCGTCCAGCCTAAGGGCGGGCCGGACGGAGGCCGACCGGGCGACGGGAGGGGCGCCCGTTCGGCCGAGGCGGGCTCCGACCCGCTGCCACCTGCTTCGTCCGGACGGTGTTCGGTGCCAGGATGCCGGGGGTCTGGGGTTTTCCGTCCCTTTTTCATCTGTTTTCCGCCCTTTGAACCTCTCGGAGTGACGACATGACCCAGCCCGCGACCCGGCGCACGCTTCTCGCCACGGGGGCCGCCACGCTCGCCGCCTGCTGTGCGGGATGCGGCGGCGACGGCGGCAGTTCCTCGGCCACCGCCAGCACCTCCCCCGGCGGAGAGAGCGCCTCGGCCTCCGGTTCCGCCTCCTCCGGCTCCGGTGACGGGCAGGCGCTGGGAGACGTCGGCGAGATCCCCGTGGGCGGCGGCAAGGTCTTCACCGCGGAGAAGGTGCTGGTGACGCAGCCCGAGAAGGGCCAGTACAAGGCGTTCTCCGCCATCTGCACCCACCAGGGATGCACTCTGAACAAGGTCGCGGACGGCACCGCCGACTGCCCGTGCCACGGCAGCAGGTTCCGTATCTCCGACGGCTCGGTCGCGCACGGCCCGGCCACCGAGCCGCTGCCCGCCAAGAAGGTCGTGGTGCACGGAAACACGGTGCACCTGGCCTGACCCGCCGCGTACGCTCCCCCGCATGCGCCCCGCCGACCTGGTCCGCGACCACACCGTCTACGCCTGCGTCATGGGCTCGCGTGCCTTCGGCCTGGCCACCGGTACCAGCGACACCGACCGGCGGGGCGTGTTCCTGGTCCCGACCCCGCTGTTCTGGCGGTTCGAGAAGCCGCCGACGCATGTCGAGGGGCCGGGCGAGGAGCGGTTCTCCTGGGAGCTGGAGCGCTTCTGCGGACTGGGACTGCGGGCCGACCCGAACATCCTGGAGTGCCTGCACTCCCCGCTGGTCGAGCACGTCGACGACACCGGCCGCGAACTGCTCTCCCTGCGCGGGGCGTTCCTCTCTCGTCAGGTGCACGCCACCTTCACCGGCTACGCCCTCGGCCAGCGCCGCAAGCTGGACGCCGACGTCCGCACCACCGGCGCCCCGCGCTGGAAGCACGCCATGCACCTGCTTCGCCTGCTCGCCGGCGCCCGCGACCTGCTGCGCACCGGCGAACTCCGCCTCGATGTGGGCGAGGAGCGCGAGGCGCTCCTCGCGGTGAAGCGGGGCGAAGTTCCCTGGGCGGAGATCGAGACGCGGATGGCCAGGCTGGCCGAGGAGACCGACGCGGCCCTGCTCCGTACCCCGCTCCCGCCGAAGCCGGACGAGGCCCGGGTGGCCGACTTCCTGTACCGCGCCCGGCAGGCGTCCGCGGCGGGCGCCCAGGGGGCGCCTTGCCGGTCCTGAACCCGGCCCGGCCGGCAGGACATTCCCTGAGGTGTGCGCGAGGTCTCGCCCGGCTCTCGCGGTGACGCTATGTCGCGGACAGGCTCCGGGCGTCCCAGAGGGCGCCCAGCTCCAGCAGTTCGTCGCGGTGCTCGATCCGGTCCACCCAGTCGGCGGGCCAGGCGTCCGCGCCCAGCCACGCGCCCGCGAAGGCGCCGGTCAGGCAGGCGATGGAGTCGGAGTCGCCCGAGGTGCAGGCGGCCCGGCGCAGGGCCAGGAGGGGGTCACCGGGGAAGAGCAGGAAGCAGAGCAGGCCGGTGGCCAGCGCCTCCTCGGCGATCCAGCCCTCGCCGGTGACGAGACAGGGGTCGGTCTCCGGGGAGACCGTGCGGACCGCGTCCTGGAGACGGTCGAGGATCGCCAGGCACTCGTCCCAGCCCCGGGCGATGAAGTGTTCGGGGCTCGGGTCGTGGGCGCGCCTCCACAGGTCGCCGAGCCAGGTGTGGTCGTAGCGGGTGCGGTGGTCGAGGGCGTAGGAGCGCAGCCGGCCGACCAGCCCTTCGGGGTCGGCGCCCCAGGCCAGCAGCCAAACAGCGTGCGCGGTGAGGTCGGAGGCGGCCAGCGCGGTGGGGTGGCCGTGGGTGAGGGCGGACTGCAACTGGGCCGCGCCCGCGCGCTGTTCGGCGCTCAGATGGGGGGCGAGGCCGAGCGGGGCGACCCGCATGTTGGCGCCGCAGCCCTTGGAACCGACCTGGCTCGCGTCCCGCCAGTCCCGCCCCTCCTCCTTCAGCAGCGCGCAGGCGGTGAGACAGGTGCGTCCGGGGGCGCGGTTGTTCTCCGGGGACTGGTACCAGTCGACGAACTCCTCGCGCAGCGGCCGCTGGAACCGCTTCGGCGCGAGCGAGCCCCGGCCCGTGGCCGTACGGAGTGCGCGCCCGAGCGCGAGGGTCATCTGCGTGTCGTCGGAGACGAGGGCGCGGCCCGGCAGCTCCATCTCCCGCCAGGGTCCGCACTTGGCGAGGATGGAGGGCACGGCGTCGAACTCGGTCGGGAAGCCCAGCGCGTCGCCGAGGGCGAGTCCGAGCAGGGAGCCGGTGGCGGCGCGTTCGCCTGCGGGCGTGGTGGTCATGGGTCACGTCCTTCCGGGCGCCCATGACCCGGCCCCGTTGGTCCGGCCGCACAGCCACCCGACTAATCGTCAGATTGACCATAAAGCCGGACCGTCACCGGCGGCAAGACCTCGTCCTAAGGGCTGTCCCGTAATCCCTGGTGGATCAGCGCGCGGCGTCGGATGCGGTGCATCGCAAGGCGGAGGGTCGTCCGCATACTGGGCGTATGCGGACGATCCGACAACGCGGCGAGGCGCCGTAGCCGTCGTCGCGCGC